>NZ_CDSC02000284.1 GCF_001298715.1 Bathymodiolus azoricus thioautotrophic gill symbiont | reverse complement strand
ATTTGGAATAAATGTTTATTTAAATAAATTTAATATAAAATTTTAATAAAAACAGTAAATATGTCATGTGATTTGTTAAAAATAAAAATGTCACGATGTTGCATAATTTGTTAAGAAATTGACCAGTAATGATGGAAGCAAGTAGCCTACAAGAATCAAGAATCAAGAATCAAGAATTTTATTTTTCCAATTTTGGGCCCACAAGGGGCATACAAAGATCAACATATAACAGAATGAAAAAACCAAATAAAGAAGACATGACACATTTTGTAATATAATCTTATTCTAGGGTTGATACTCCAGCTGATGGAAAAAACATTTAAGTCAAAGCACAATAATAAATGGTAACACTGACAATTATGAAGAGTTATTAATAAATCAAATCAATTAAAGCACAAATATCCTGATGATAATATTATCTACAAATGTAAATGTATTCAAGTTGATAAAATAAACTATAATATAAGGGACGGACCATTTAACTTCCATTTAGCTTTCATTTAACTACATGTAACTTGAATTAAACAAGTTTTTTCTTCCCCCAGGAGAAAAATGCGGTTGATGACGTTAATAAAGCTAGTGAAACTGTTTGTGCTTTGAAGTGAGTCCGACCCACTACTGTACCGGTGATGTCGTCTATCTAATCCCATTAAAAAAAACTATTCCAGGTATTCCAATACCCAATAGATGTTGTTGCAGTTAGTTATGCTGTTTTTGAAATTAGTATCTAATTAATTATTACCTGTGATGTACCTGTATTTTATGTCAAATATTGCAGAAAAAGGGAAAATATTCGAGTGAAATCAAGTATGATATAAATAGAAAAATATCTTTAAAAAATATTTGTACCTTTGAAAAAAAACATGAATCATAAGAATTTCATTACAAAATGAATAGTAACAAACATAAGCTAAGACATTTATTATTTCATGTAGTTTAAAAATAAATAATAAGTTCTATTG
>NZ_CDSC02000282.1 GCF_001298715.1 Bathymodiolus azoricus thioautotrophic gill symbiont | reverse complement strand
CACGAGGAATTCAATGCCTTCCAAGATTATGTGTTGAATCATGCAAAGGGTGATTATAATTACAACTATGATGATTCTCAAACTGACCGGCATGATTCTGACCTAATCGGGGCTTTTTATGATTCTCAAAGTGCACAGTATGATAATGCCCAGAGTATTGCGCGATATACAGGGGTGCTTATTAATAGCAACAACCAAGCACTAAGCGTAGCACAACTCCAAGCCCTAGATACTAACAACGATGGACAACTAACAGGATCTGAAACTAACATCCTGCGTCTATGGCAAGATATTAACGAAGATGGGCATTTAGATACAGGGGAGTTAGTTAATCTCAACACACTTAATCACCCTATTCAACAAAGTGAATATGTTTTCTATGTTAGTGGCAATGCTCATGTTGCTAACAAACAGCCTATTCAAACGAGTCAAACAAACGAGTTAGACACGCCAAACAGCGACTACCGTACCCTAAGAGACACAGACCACCTTTATTATTATTTGTCAAATGGAAGGACGCACTTCGTTTATTGGGATCCTGCCATGATTAAAATCCATAATAACAAAAGTCACATTATTGGCACCGATGGTGATGATACCTTTGATGTGGACTATTACAATAATGACTTCTTTGACCTTAGCTTAATCACTCACTTTTTAGCAGGCGATGGTGATGACTTAATGGGTGGCAGTGAGAGAAGTGATAACCTTTGGGGAGGCCTGGGAAATGATGAAATACTTGGTTACGCTGGTAACGATAAAATCTATGGCGAACAAGGTAACGATAAAATATTTGGTGCCGTTGGAAATGACACCATCCTTGGTGGTTCAGGCGATGATATTATTGTCGGCTTTACTGCCAGTAACAATGTCAAACAAACCTTAAGTACAGGAGAAACTGATAACGACCGCTTGTATGGTGGTAGTGGCAACGATGAATTATACGGTGGTTTGGGTAATGATTACCTAGACGGTGGCGCCAACAATGATATTTTATTAGGTGAAAAAGGTAATGATAAACTCTGGGGTGGTAGTGGCAATGATGAAGTTCAAGGTAATGAAGGTAACGATGAACTCATGGGCGGAGATGGTGAAGATAGGCTGTTTGGACAAACAGGAAACGACAAACTTTGGGGTGGAGAAGGCAAAGATCTTTTACTTGGATTCACTGCGGCAAATGAAGTTAAGCAAAGTCTAAATACAGGTGAAACTGATAACGACTATCTGAATGGTGGTGATGATGATGATATCCTAATGGGTGGCTTAGGGCATGATAGACTCTATGGTGGCACTGGGAATGACGAACTGCAAGGCAATGAGGGTGATGACAAACTCTATGGCGAGGCAGGCAACGATAATTTATTTGGTCAAAGTGGTGATGATATTCTCTACGGTGGCGATGGTGATGATTATTTAACAGGCTTCACCGCTAGTAACGAAGCCAAACAGAAACTCAATGGCGAAGAAAGTGATAACGATCATCTATATGGTGGCGCAGGGCAAGATGTTCTCATCGGTGGACCAGGAAACGATTATTTAGATGGTGGTATAGATGCCGATGTCATGGTCGGTGGACTGGGTAACGATATCTACATTATTAATAGCGTTAACGACAGTATTTACGAACAAGATAATCAAGGTTATGACACCGTTATTTCTAGCGCCAGTTATTTGCTAAACGCCAATATTGAAGAATTGCGCTTACTGGAAGGCTTTAATATTCATGGCACGGGCAATGCCTCCGATAACAAAATCATTGGCAATAGCGCTAACAACATCATCGATGGGGTAACAGGTGCTGATGAGATGATTGGTGGATTGGGGAATGATACTTATTATGTCGACAACATTAATGATAGTGTTGTAGAGTATGCCAATCAAGGTACGGACACTATTCAAAGTAGCATTACTTACACCCTAAGTGACAATATAGAAAACCTAACCTTGCTTGACTTCTCTAAGGCGGAAAAAGGTCAGGTTGATGGTGAAGCCGTTTTGGTTTATGGCTTTCCAAAACGCAATGAACTGGATTATATGCAAGGCGATGCTATTGAAAACTACCAAGGTACCTGTGCATTAACCTCTATTGCCAACCTTATCACCCAAACAGGCACCCCTACATCTGAAAGTGAGGTGGTTAATACTGCTATTGCCAACAACTGGGCGGTAAATGACCCCAGTTTACCTGCTAGTCAATTAGGTGGTTCCAATTACCTACAACAACAAGCTATTTTAAACAACTATGGCATCGCTAATGATGTCATCCAAGGTTACAATGAAACTGGCATTGCCAACTTACTTCAAGGTGGTCGCGGTGTTATGTTGTCCGTTAATGCTGGCATATTATGGAATGACTCAAATTACAATGGCAATGGCAGTGTCAATCACGCCGTCACCTTGACAGGAGCTGTACACAATGCTAACACTGGTGATTTAATGGGATTCTACATTAGCGACTCAGGACGAGGCAAGGTTAATGACATGAATCGC
>NZ_CDSC02000279.1 GCF_001298715.1 Bathymodiolus azoricus thioautotrophic gill symbiont | reverse complement strand
TGTGGGGTGCCTCAGGCAATGGAGGCACAGGTGCACCCACTGACAGTGGCTATATCAAGATTTATTCAACTGGGGGTGCCTTTGCCGCTGGCTCAATCAAGTCGTAGGGTGAGTGGGGTAGCTCAGGTGCTGGAGGCACAGATGCACCCACTGACAGTGGCTATATCAAGATTTATAAGTGGGTATGCCTTTGTTGCCGTTAAAGCCGATGGCTCAATCAAGGCGTGGGGTGACTCAAGTAAGGGAGGCACCACACCAACAGCAACTGATTAAACATGGATTGACACCAGTCTTTGATTTTTTTCAACAAACAACCCAAGTTTTTACTTGGGTTGTTTGCTATATGGCAACCAAAAAGTTAAAAAATCTCTAAAATACTCAAGTTGCCAAAAAACCTAAGTCAATTCCTATTTAACTTATTTCACTAATAAATTAACCAAGACTTGACAAGCTTAAATTTAGCAGTAGAATGAAGACTTTAAATAAAAGTAGCATTCAAAATGAACCTAATATCTTTTAACGCAAGCTTTATTCGCATCCCCCTATTAAGCATAGCCCTCATTGCCTTAACCAACACAGCCATTGCAGGCGGATCCATCGGGGAACACAGCCTAATGAATGATTTCTTACGAAGCAAAGTATCAATGGGTCGTGATTTTTCAGTAAGTACTGATTCCCCAGCCTATAACAATGAGACTAACAATGCTTTGGTATTTAACCGAGGTGCTATTGGTGTGGATAACCATGATTTTGATGAAAAATTCTCACTTGCTAGAACACTCACAAGCATTCGCTATAGTACTGGCCTTCCATCGCATAGAATTAGCACTCTACTCCCAGATAATTTCCTAAACACTCAACTCCTAAATAGCTTACTAAACACATTTAAGGTCAGCTCAAAAACCAATGGCTTTGTAAAAATGGATTTACAAATAAGAGATAAAGAGAAAGAGGTTTCTCTTTCAGACATGTCGCCAACTGCAATATTCAACCGTTTTGACCTAAGTGCCAGCAATGGTGAGCATTGTGGCGAATACCGAATTATTTATCATAAAAATAATGGCGCTAGATTCTTTCTAGCCTTTGAGGCTCAATACCCTAACCCAGACTCCAGTAAAGGCAAGAGAGGGTGTTTTGCACTAGCAGATTTTTGGCAAGAAATAGGAAAAATGAACAAAGCAGATGCGTTAGTACAACTAGAAAAGTTCTTCTACAAAGGTTTGGTGCACAAGGGTGTTAAATTGCCTGCAGTAGTTGACTTTACTCACTACACTCATGGTACAGGTCAAGTGCGCTCTAACTCATCCATCCAGAAACCATGGCAACTGAGAGAATTTAAAACCGACATCAGTGCTAAGGGAAAGGTTATTTTTGTTGCTGATACCGTTAAGTCCAACCCATTGACTAGGCTCTTTGTCAATAAGGGGGACTTACCAGTTATTTGGAATATGGGTCCATATTCACCAACTGATTTCTTAGTTGATATCAATAAGAGGGGTTTAGTGTTAGATTTGTCAACTGACACCTCTGTCAAAAAGGAAAATTCAGGGTCATATTTGCCAACTGCTTTCCCTGCCAAAAAGGAGAATTTAGAGACAGATTCGTTAAAGACTTTAAGGGCTCACTTTAATCGTGATTTTGGTACTTATGTTGATAACTTGTTAGCACCTGAAAGGCGTGCAAGTAACCCTAGTCCTAGAGACATTATTAATGGCTTTAGTTTGGATAATGATGATAGCTACAATGAATTCCAATCAGATTCAAATGAAGGCGATAATACCGCTAACGGCAGAAACGAAAACTTAAGCGCAATCATCAGCAAAAAACTAACAGCGTTAAATTTGTCAAATTACAGTGTACAAATGATTAGAAACCGTGCTGAAGCAATGAGTTGTGGCGGTTGTCATCAAAACAGCAACGATGCAGAAATTGCCCCGAATGTTCACTGGCCAAAGAGTGGATCTTTTGTTCATGTTGATGAGAAAGGTGCTTTATCTCCAGCACTGACTGAGCAATTTTTACCTGCTCGAGCGGCTTTATTAAAAGATTATTTGCAAGAAACAATAGGAAAATCAGTAGAGAAATGGCGCTTTGCTGAGCCAGATTATTCTAGTGCTATGAATGATTTTGATGGACCTTATAATGCGTCAAATCTTCCTAATCAAGTTGCCTTTGCTGCCCTTAAAACCGATGGCTCAATCACAGCGTGGGGTGATTCAAGTGGTGGAGGCGCAGGCGCACCCACTGGCAGTGGCTATACCAAGATTTATTCAAATTGGACTGCCTTTGCCGCTCTTAAAGCTGATGGCTCAATCACGGCGTGGGGTGATTCAGATTCTGGAGGCACAGGTGCACCCACTGGCAGTGGCTATACCAAGATTTATTCAACTGGGTTTGCCTTTGCCGCTCTTAAAGCTGATGGCTCAATCACGGCGTGGGGTGACTCAGAATCTGGAAGCACAGGTGCACCCACTGGCAGTGGTTATACCAAGATTTATTCAACTATGAGTGCCTTTGCCGCTCTTAAAGCTGATGGCTCAATCACGGCGTGGGGTGACTCAGATTTTGGAGGTGCAGGTGCACCCACTGGCAGTGGTTATACCAAGATTTATTCAACTAGGGGAGCTTTTCCACCCTTAAAGCCGATGGCTCAATCACGGCGTGGGGTGATCCAGATTGGGGAAGCACAGGTGCACCCACTGGTAGTGGCTATACCAAGATTTATTCAACTGCGGGTGCTTTTGCTGCCGTTAAAGCCGATGGCTCAATCACGGCGTGGGGTGGCTCAGATTGGGGAGGTACGGGTGCACCTACTGGCAGTGGCTATGCCAAAATTTATTCAACTGGGGGTGCCTTTGCCACTCTTAAAGCTGACGGCTCAATCACGGCGTGGGGTGGCTCATATGCTGGAGGCACAGGTGCACCCACTGGCAGTGGCTATACCAAGATTTATTCAACTGCGTTTGCCTTTGCTGCCGTTAAAGCCGATGGCTCAATCACAGCGTGGGGTGGCTCAGATTCTGGAGGCACAGGTGCACCTACTGGCAGTGGTTATACCAAGATTTATTCAACCGTTGACGCCTTTGTTGCCGTTAAAGCCGATGGCTCAATCACAGCGTGGGGTAACCCAAATGATGGAGGCACCACACCAACAGT
>NZ_CDSC02000139.1 GCF_001298715.1 Bathymodiolus azoricus thioautotrophic gill symbiont | reverse complement strand
TTGAGTCAATTAATTGTGTTTTAATATTATTTTTAATATCAGTAGGTATGCCAATACTACTCAAAGGCTTTTCAAAATTCAATTGCACCTCTTGATCCACATCAAGCATCAGTTTAATAGTCTCACCAGGAAAACTTAACAAGCGTAACTCAGCATTTACACTGCTTAAGCTTAATAGCGTTATTAATACAATTAATAATTTAATCACTAGTAACTAACTCCCTTAATCTAACTGGCCGCTCAAATGGCACATCAAGTTGCAATCCCCAAGGATTAGATTGTGCATCAATGTTCCTATAGACAACTTTGATAGAATGTTGAATCCTTAAATCCTTAAAACGCTGGTTATTAATATGCTCTTGTTGATGGAAGACAATCTGAACTAGCCACCCATCAGATTGCTTGATAACATTACTTGTTCGATACATATCTTCTTCTTGTAAAGAACGCTCCCTGCCACTTAATTGCCCTAAATTTAACAGGTTTTCGTATTCATCTAAAAGGTATGCGCGATACTCTGGTGTAATGTATGCATAATATTTGTCAATATTTTTTCTAAAGTCTACTTTGCCATCTTTCCATAAGTTCAACTGCTGAGTTATTGCCCCTGCAAAAGAATAAATTTCAAAATGATCTATTTCACCAGTATTAACAGTCGCTCCAAATTCTAAATTGGGTGGTAGAGAAATTCGATATGTTTTGTTGCTTGATAATATCAAAATAACAACGATTGAGACAAAAAGCACAAGAACTAGCGCCAAAATTACCGAGTACATCTTTTTCTCTTTAGCTCTTATTGACTTGTCTACATCGATTAAATCCTCTTTAGAAAACATATTACCGCCCTAATCACCGATTTGTTTCGTAAACGATGAATATATATGACTACTTTGCACATTTACGCCAAAAAACCCATTGACAAAGAGCGCTAGTTTTTTTATGTAAAACCTTTCGGGTAAATTGCGCTTTTTATCTTGATACCAAGTCGCTAATACGATCAATGAAACAATCGACAAAATGCCAGAAACGATTAAACCAATGCTAATTGATACTGGGACAAATAACGCAAGAATACTAAGAATAATAAATGAAAATAAAAACAAGAACAACAGCTCTATCAGCGAGCACGACTTGTATACTCCTATATTCTCAACTAGTTTCATTTTAGATATCCATATAAGCAATTATCAACATTGCAATAACAAAAGTAAGTATTACCACCACCATTGTCATTGCAATGCTTGACCATAAAATACCAGAGTCGCCTTTTTTTCTGGCCTCTGATAATGCGCCTATGATTGTGAACACCCCAGTGATTAAGGCAGCGGCAATTGCCACCCATGCGGCGTAATAAAAAAATTGCTGTGCAAGCTCCCATAATGTCGCCATAATGTCATTGGAATCTACGGTTATTGATCCAACCCTTGTTGGTATGCCTGCATACGCTTTAGTGCTTAATATGCTTGCGATTGGTGCAAGTGTTAAAAATATCTTTTT
>NZ_CDSC02000333.1 GCF_001298715.1 Bathymodiolus azoricus thioautotrophic gill symbiont | reverse complement strand
CCCGACCAATAGTCGGGCTTTTTATTGTATCTTGTATGGAGGCCGGAACCAGAGTCGAACTGGTCTGTAAGGCTTTGCAGACCCCTGCATAACCGCTTTGCTATCCGGCCAAGGTAGTAAAAAAAGGCAACAGTAAAAAAAGCCTGTTCTCACAGGCTTTTAAAATTTGGAGCGGGAAACGAGATTTGAACTCGCGACATTCACGTTGGCAACGTGATGCTCTACCAGCTGAGCTATTCCCGCATAAGCGATATATTATAATGTGTTTTTTACTAGGATTTGAATGTTTTTATTCCTTCTTTTAAATAAATTAATCCAGAGTATAAAGTCAGCAAAGTTGCAACAACCAATAAGAAAACACCAATCTCGAAACTTGGCAATCCAAAGAATGGCTGCTGGTAAAGTAAAAACAGAATGGCAAAAATTTGCACAAAAGTTTTTACTTTGCCAATGAATGAAACATTAATGGTTGAACGCTGACCAACTGTGCTCATCCATTCTCTTAGTGCTGACACCAAGATTTCTCTAGAAATAATAATCAACGCACAAACACTAATATACCAATGCGTATTGCTAGGGTAGTAATCAACCAATAAAACTAAGGCCGTTGAAACCATTAATTTATCCGCAACAGGGTCTAAAAAAGCCCCTAATTTTGAAGTCATATTAAGTTTTCTTGCCAAATATCCGTCTAAATAATCTGTCAGGCTAATGGCAGCGTAAACACCCGTTAGTGAAAAATTAATCCAAGTGAATATTGGTGTATCTGTATAAGTAGGCTGACAATAATACAAAACTACAAAAAGCGGAATTAGCGCAATTCTTGATAAAGTTAAAATATTTGGTATTGTCATCAGGTGAATTCGACTCATAAACGCACCACTCCCAATTGACGAGCATCAATACCCGTCCTTTCAAAAAAACACCTGATAAGGTGTTTTAAATCCTAAACATTTTCTTGGTCTAGAATTCAATTTATTCACAGCTATTTTAACCTCATTGCAGGCAACATTTACCAAAGACATCGTCTTTGGGAAGTATTGCCTTAAAAGACCATTAGCATTCTCATT
>NZ_CDSC02000485.1 GCF_001298715.1 Bathymodiolus azoricus thioautotrophic gill symbiont | reverse complement strand
GTTGCGATGCTTGGAATGACATCTTAAAGAAGGATAAGTTTTGTTAAGAAATTGTGTAGTAGAGAATGGATAGAATTAGTTTAGTTATTTTTGAAAATGGTATTAGATAGCATGCCGTCATAAGGCAAATCTAGATCATATTTAGACCTTGCAGGGTTTTTCCAAAAATCAATTACTTTTTGCTTGTTAATTTTTGCCTTAATCATGGGCATGTTTGCATTCTCAAAGGGTGGTTGAGTTTTGGCGCTACTGATTTTATTTTTACCACTTCTACTAAGGTTTTTTTTGGCATCTTTAATTCTTTTTCTAATTTTTATAGCACGGTGTTTTTCATCAAATCGAATGCCGATATAATTATGATATTTAATGGCGTCTTTGCCAAAAATAGAAACACGACCATCGGTGGTTTTTTCTTTCAAATAAGGGTTGTTATAATTGATATCGGCATTCGTAAAATCTTTAAAAAACTGCTTAGGTCTGAAAGCTTGACAAGACCTGACAAAGGTTTTCTTATCTATAATCACAGCATCACTTAATTCTCCGTTGTATATCCTGTGTTTTTTAACAATATCGGCATCACTAATATTTGAAACCTTTGAAAACTCCCCTTGTTGGTCGATATAAGTTTTGCTGGCCATCCAATCTGTTAAAAAGTTGTTGGTTGTTAGAATTTTCATATTGATAGTGCAGTTTCTTTGGAAGGTGCTAGGAAGTACGCCAGTTTGACTGATTGACTCTTCAAATACTTCACCTTTAAACTTATAGCCATGGATATTATTGTGTTTACAATACGGCAAATCATTGACCAATTTGTAAGTTATTTTTCTTGTGTACCCTCCTTTGTTGGTTTTTGCTTCATAAGTGCAAAACTCAGTCATAAAAAA
>NZ_CDSC02000278.1 GCF_001298715.1 Bathymodiolus azoricus thioautotrophic gill symbiont | reverse complement strand
CTTTTAAATTTTACCAATCTTGTTCTAGTATACTCCCAAAATAACTCAATACCATTAATATGAGAATTTCCTCTTTTTTAGTTAAATCCAGTGAAAAACACTTAATTATCCCTCTAAATAGGTACAAATAAGTTTAAAGGCTCTGTAGTTGTTCTTTTGCAAAAACACTATTTGCTTCAATAAAACCTTTAACACTACCACAATCAAAGCGTCTACCCTGAAATTGATATGCAATAACCTTACCTACTTTAGCAAGTGTCATTAAAGCATCGGTGATTTGAATTTCGCCATTTTTATCAGGCTGAGTACTTTTCAAAACTTCAAAAATCTCATGTGTGAGAATATAGCGACCAATAATTGCTAAATTGCTTGGTGCTTCTATTGGTGCAGGTTTTTCCACCATATTATGTACACGATAAGCATTATTTGAATCTTTTAATAATTCGCCCTCAATCACGCCGTATTTATCTACTTCGCTTTCTGGTACCTCTTTAATTGCCACAATGCAACAATCAGAGTTTTGTTTATATAATTTGATCATTTGCAACAACACACTATCACTATCACTGGTGCACAAATCATCTGGCAAAATTACCGCAAATGCATCAACGCCAATCAGTGGCTTGCTAGTGTAAATTGCATGCCCTAAGCCCAGCATTTCTTGCTGCTCAACATAAGAAAAATCACACTGTTCAGAGATAGCATTAACTTCGTCTAACAATACTTCTTTGGTGGTGTTTTTAATACTTTTCTCAATATCTGCATGTGGTTTGAAATGGTTTTCAATAGCTTTTTTGTGTTTGTTGGTTACCATTGTCATACTACAAATACCAGCACTTATTGCTTCTTCCACAGCATATTGAATTAATGGCTTAGTGAGAATTGGCAGCATTTCCTTAGGAATGGCTTTAGTGACAGGTAGAAATCTTGTGCCATAACCTGCAACTGGAAAAAGACATTTATTGATAATACCCATTATTAATTCTGCAGACTTTCTTTAAGAATGGCTTTGCCTTTTTCTACACCCGGCTGATTGTAGGTGTTAATTTGTAAGAATTCACCAATAGCAGAAACCAATAATTGATAACTAAACATTAACTTGGCAATATTATATTCATCCACGGTAGAAATTGTAATCACATCGCAAGGAATATCACCCTGAGCTTCAACCGACTCAATAGTCGCATCGGCTTGTTTGTTAAGCAAATCATTGAAGCTCAAGCCTTCAGCGTATTCCAAGCCCAAATTCTTATCATTAGACTTAGGAATAATGGTATTGTCTTTTAAATCGGCAATCTTAATAAAGGTAACAATCTTGTCACGCACACCATCAATAATAAGCTGTAAAAAACTATGCTGGTCAACAGGCCCTATCAAGGCAATTGGTGTAAGCGCTTGCCTGGTTTTATTGATATTAATCTTACCTAAACTTTCTGCCCAAAGTTGCACATACCATTTGTTAAAACCTTCAAGTGATGAAGAATAGGAAAAAATCACATTAATATTAAATCGTGCTTTATTCTCCACTAAAAATCGTGCTTTTCTAATAATAGGCGCATAATAACTGGACTGATCAAAAAAACTGGCTGACACACGCTTGCAACCATTTAATAAATTATCAACATCCACACCTACCATCGCAAGTGGCACTAAGCCGACTACGCTAAATACTGAAAAACGCCCGCCGACATTCTCAGCCAATTCAAAGACTTTGATATCTCGGTCTTGTGCAAACTTAGTTAGCCCACTCTTAGCCTTAGAAATAACGGTGCAATTATCACTATTTATCTCAACCAAAGTACGCAAATACTTAAACAAACTAATAGTCTCAATGGTATTACCTGACTTTGAAATCACCACAAAATGTGCATCAAAAATATCAAATTTAGTTAGGCAATGATTAATCTCAAGTGGGTCAAGCGTCTCTAAAAAGACCAAATCTTTTTGATATTTATTTGATGGCAATAAAAACTCATAAATCGCTTTAACACCCAAACTTGAACCACCGATACCAATCACTACGATATGTTTTTGTACTATCGTCTTAGCGTACGCCTTAATATCGCTGGTATCCTGATAAGGTAAATCGTAATAGCCAATTGTCCCACGCTCGCTCTGAATGCGTTGGAAAATATCGCCATTAGAATGGATTTGATAAAAATTCTTGTTATATTCCATTTAGGTATTATATCTACTAGTTAGAGACCTTTGCATAAATAGGAATAATCATCAGAAACCCACTTCACCCACTTGGTGATTTTTCCAGCGACACCCAGTAATCCTCTAGGAGGGTAAACCCAGCCTTAGTCCTACTAGGGCAAAGTTTAAAGAAATCACCAATTGGGCAAAAATTGGATTTTGCCAATCATCCCTATTTATGCAAAGGTCTCTATTAATATAGCCCACGGTCAATAAAAATTTGTTGATATTTTTTATCCCAATCTTTAAAATGAATGGCTTTTTTACCATCAGGAAAGGTAACACTCATTTTCTCAAAATCTAGTGTATAAATACTTAAATCAGGTTTAACCAAAACTGCTCTTGGGTTGTTATGTTGTGTTGGCATATACTGGCTAACAACCCTTAAGCGATTTGGGTCTTGCTTATCAAACAAAGATTTACCATTAACATTAGTATGCGCTTTCATGCCAATAATAGCCAAAATACTTGGCACAATATCTGCTTGTGAAACTGGCAAATTTTGATTACGCATCAACGCATGATATTGTGATTTTGGTGCAGAAATAAACAGTGGATTATGAATAATATTTAGATGCGGGTCTTGATTAAAGTGCCCTGATTTTCCACCCAAACCCTGTCCATGATCAGCAGAATAAAACACCCAACTATCAGGATACCTGCTACGCATCTTCTCAATAATTTTAGATAAATAATCATCGGTTTTAACCACGGTGTTGTCATACGCATTGATAGAATTTGACTCACCCTCAGGCAAAAACTTCTTGTGTTGTTTGGTAGAGTGTTCATCATAAGGATAATGCGAACCATCCATTTGCAAGACTAAGAAAAATGGATTTTTCTTCTTTGTAGCATTGTCAATATACGGCATGGCAATCTCGTTTAACACACGCATATCATCTGCACCTTTATGCACAGAAGCATTTTTATTCATCTGCACGCCATGCCAGAAATAATCCACACTCTCGTCAACAAACAAATCTTTAATATGCCCCCAACTAACATCTTGTGCGCTGATAAATGCCGTCGTATATCCACGAGCCTTAGCATAGTTAAATATTGACGGAGTTTGATAAAATTTACCTTTTGGGTCAATACCTTCTATGCCTACCAACATATAAGGCACACTCAGGCGTGTATGTGTGCCAATACTTAGTGCGTTGTTATATTTAATCAGCTTTTTGTCTCTTTCAAGTTGCAACAACTTAGGGGTGGTATCTCGTTCATAGCCATAAATACTCATCTGTGAGAAGTTTAAAGATTCACCAATAATATAAATAACATTAGGTAAGTTGTTAACTGATTTTTGACTGGGTGTTATATTTGGTTTTTCGTGTTTGAACTTCACCACTTGATTGCGTGACATTTGCGATAAGGTTGCATAATATGCCAACACTGAATTCTGAAAAGTACTCACACCATACCAACTAAATGTCGTGAGTAAATACAACAATACAAAACCAATGACATTTAAACCATAACGCCATTTCACTATTTTAATTGGCGCTGTTATTGATCCTAACAAACTATAAACTGCCAATAAAATAAAAATAGATTTTAAAATATTAAATTGCTCTAACCACAGTGCTAACACCATCATTGGGTCTTGTGAGAATTCACGAAAACCAAAACTTGAAGCAAAACTTTGATACACTTCATAATGTGACATTTGCACCAACATTGGCACAACAATAATTAAGAAAACAAAGGCTTTCCAGATTTTAGAACGCCTAATAATAGGTTTAAGAATGAACAACAAAGATAACATTGCCAATGATGTTAAACCCAAATTAACAAGTGCCCGTTTAATATCCCAATGCTCTAAAACCCATGCAAAATCACGCACCACAAAGACATCTAACAATATTAGTCCAAGCCAAGCAAAAAGTATTGGTTTTATTTGATTGTTTCTAGCCATGTGGATACTGTGTCTATTTCGTTATACTTAGTTAAGTCAATCTGCAAAGGCGTTACTGATACATAGTTATTGGCAATTGCATGAAAATCTGTACCCACGCCGTTATCGGCTTGCGCACCATTCTCACCAATCCAAAATTTCGATGCATCGTCTTTATCAGGTACGCTCTTTTCCGATTGATGACGCTTGCCCAAACGGGTAGTTTGAAACCCTTGAATATCTGCCAATGGTACATCTGGCACATTGACATTAAGAATCGTATCGTGTGACAATTGCGCATGAGTGATTTGAGTAAGCAATTTTTTTGCAATAATACCTGCTGTTTCAAAATGCTTGCCTTGCCAACTTGCCAACGAAATTGCTAACGATGGCAACCCTAAAAAGCGCCCTTCAATTGCGCCTGCAACTGTACCAGAATAAACAACATCATCGCCTAAATTTGGTCCAAAATTGATACCTGTTACCACCAAATCAAATGCTTCATCCAGTAGTCCGCTAAGCGCCAAATGCACGCAATCACTCGGTGTTGCATCAACACTATAAAAATTTTTCTTGATTTCAACAGGTTGTAGCGGCCTATCCAAAGTCAAAGAGCTACTAGAAGCCGATTTGTTTTCATTCGGCGCTACCACGACAACTTCGTGTTCTTTTGACAAATTTTGCACCAAAATTTTGATACCTTGTGCATCAAAACCATCGTCATTACTAATTAGGATTCTCACGTACTAAGTATCAGTATAATTTGGTCTTTTTTAACACTCACTTTAACTGTGCCACCCTTTACCAGCTTGCCAAAGAGTAGTTCGTCAGCGAGTGGCTTACGGATTTCCTTTTCAATCAATCTTGACATTGGACGAGCACCCATCTTAGAATCATAACCGTGCACAGCGAACCATTTGCGTGCTGGCTCAGACACAATCAAAGCAACATTTTTATCTTCTAAAGTGGACTCCAACTCAAATAGGAGCTTATTCACCACATAAACAATAGTTTCTTCATTGAGTAAATTAAAGTAGATTACCTCAGATAAACGGTTTCTAAATTCTGGGGTGAAGGTTTTTTGTAATTCACCTTCATAATCCAATGAATGGTCTTGTTCGTTAAAACCAATTGATGCACGCCCAACCGTTTGTGCGCCAATATTAGATGTCATCACTAAAATTACATTTCTAAAATCAACTTCCCTACCACTGGCGTCAGTGAGTCTGCCGTTATCCATCACTTGCAATAACAAATTAAAAATATCAGGGTGCGCTTTCTCAACTTCATCAAGTAACAACACAGCGTGTGGATTGGAGTTAACCGCTTCGGTAAGCAAGCCACCTTCATCATAACCCACATAACCTGGTGGTGAGCCAATCAGTTTAGACATTGAATGACGCTCCATATATTCACTCATATCAAAACGCAATAATTTCACGCCCATAATGCGGGCAAGTTGTTTGCAAATCTCAGTTTTTCCAACACCTGTTGGGCCTGCAAATAAGAATGATCCCATTGGCTTGTCTTCGTGTGCCAAACCAGAACGCGCAAGTTTAATGGCGCTAGATAGGCTATCAACAGCACTGTCTTGACCGAATACACCAAGTTTTAGGTCTGTTTCCAAATTTTTAAGTAGCGACTTGTCATCACTACTCACTTGGCGAGATGGAATGCGTGCAATCTGAGCCACAATATCTTCAATATCACTCACACCAATATTAACCTTGCGCTTAGATTTTGGTTGAATTTGTTGCAATGCGCCCACTTCATCAATCACATCAATGGCTTTATCTGGCAAGCGACGCTCAGTCATATAACGATGCGAAAGCTCAACTGCCGACACCAATGCTGCTTTTGAATACTTAACTTTATGGTGCGCTTGATAATATTTTTTCAAACCATGCAAAATCTTAATTGTGTCATCCACTGACGGCTCATCAATATCAATTTTTTGGAATCGTCTTGATAGCGCGTGGTCCTTTTCAAAAATTTTACGATATTCTTCATAAGTCGTAGAACCCATGCATTTAAGCGAACCATCTGCTAATGCTGGCTTAAGTAAATTCGATACATCTAATGAGCTACCTGACACGCTACCTGCACCAATCATTGTGTGGATTTCATCAATAAATAAAATAGCATGTGGGATTTTTTCTAGATCATTCAGTACTGCTTTTAGGCGTTTTTCAAAATCACCTCTATATTTTGTACCCGCAATCAACACACCAATATCCAGTGAATAAATACTGGCCTCTTTTAAGACCTCAGGTACCTTACCATCCACGATATGCTTGGCAATACCTTGTGCAATCGCTGTTTTACCAACACCTGCCTGACCTACAAACAAAGGGTTGTTTTTACGACGACGGGACAAAACTTGAACAGTTCTTAAAACTTCTTTTTCTCTGCCTAAAAGTGGGTCAATTCCCCCTGCTTTTGCTTTTTCACATAAATTAATTGTATAGTCTTCTAATGCGCTTTTCTTGCCCTTCTTTGGATTGGATTTTACCGTAGGTAGCTCTTCCTCTAATTCTGGCGAGTGTGTTGAAATCGCCTCCATTACTTCAAGACGAGAAATATTATTGAGTTTCAATAAATAAACTGCATATGATTCTTTTTCAGCAAAAATACTCACCAGTACATTCATCGCATACACAGTATTTTTTTGCGCTGATTGCGCCTGATAAACACTGCGCTGTAACACGCGCTGAAAGCCAACGGTTGGCACAATATCGATTTCTGAATCTTGTGGAATAAGTGGCGTATGAGAATCAATATATTCTTCTAACTCTGCATACACCTCTTTAATATTGACGCGTTTATTACGCAGAAAACTAACAACTTCATCAATATTAAACAACGCAATCAACAAATGTTCAACCGTTACAAACTCTAAACGGTTATTACGCGCCTGCGACATAATGTGATTAATTTCTTGTTGTAGTCCTGTTTCAATCATAAGGTTATTATACTAATTATGTTAAGTCCAATTCACGAATAACACACATTAGTGGTTGTTCATTTTGTCGAGAAAAATTGATAACTTGCGATATCTTTGTTTGTGCCACATCAAATGAATAAATACCACAGACACCTTCGCCATCGATATGCACTTTAAGCATAATAGCATATGCGCTCTCTTCGGTTTTATCAAAGAATTGTTGCAATACTTGAATAACAAACTCCATTGTCGTATAGTCGTCATTTAGCAACAACACTTGAAACCGACTGGGTTTTTTAAGTTTTGATTTTGCTGGTTTAGTGCGTGTTTTTTCCATTGCTAAGTTTGTATAATTATGCATTCATATTATAAGGCAGATTTCTTTTTTAACAAGAAAAAAGCAATTACCAGCACCACAAGTGTCGGCGCCGATGCACTAAACAATGGGTCATAATCAAAACGCAACGATATAGCGCCGCCGATGCGTGATGATAATTCGAAAAATAAAGCGATAATCATACCTAAAAATATCTTCTTACCTAAGGTTGCATCTCGCAGTGATCCAAAGATAAACAACATTGAAAGCAACAGCATTGCAACCAATGTGACGGGTTTAACCAGTCGCTTATATAACTCAATTTCAAAAGCGCTTGATGCTAAATTATTATCCGCAAGGAAGCTAATCTGCTTATATAGTTCCCAGCTTGATAATTCATTAGGCTCCTTTTCTAAGGCTTTAACCAAAGTTTGGTCAAATGAAACTTTGACGCTATACTTTTGAATATCCTTGGATTGAATTTTGGTAAATTTATCATTTTGACTAAATTGATAATGTTTAGCTTTTTCAAGATTTAAATTATCATTATCAAACAATGCCTTATCAGAATGAATAATTGAGTCTAATTGATTGACCTTGTTTAATTTAATTAAAGTTACATCACCAAATATGCGTCCATCAAAATTTTCCTTAACATTGATAATTGTATTACCATCTTTGAGCCAAAAGCCTTGTTGACTTACTGTAGAAACATTTTGCCCTAATGCTTTCGTTCTAAATGATTCGGCGTATTGCGTAGTGAATGGTGCAACAAACTCACCTAATAAAATCACCGTAAAAATAAATATTAACGCTGCATTCACTGCTTTTCCGGCAATTTGCATAATAGATACGCCACAACCTCTAATAACAACCAATTGAGAGGTTGTCGCCAAATAACCCATACCCAACAAGCAACCTAACAATATAATGACAGAAGAGTGTGAGTAGATAACTGCTGGCAAATCAGCCGCTACATAAATGATTGCTGACAAAGTAGTATAGTTCTGTTGCCCAATTAGATTAATTTCATTAATAAAATTAAAAAGCGCGTAAACACCCACCCAAACCACCATAACACCCAAGGTGTAAAAGAGTAGTGTTTTAATAATGTAGCGGTCTAGGATTTTCATTAAAATATAGTCTTCATTCAATTAATCAATAATAATTATGGCAAACATTCATCACGACAAAATCCTTATTCTTGATTTCGGCTCGCAATATACTCAACTCATTGCGCGTCGTGTGCGTGAAATTGGCATTTATTGTGAATTATTGCCTTATGATGTAGATAACAATTTTATCAAAAAATTCAACCCAAAAGGTGTCATCCTTTCAGGTGGACCTGATACAGTCACACTTAATGATTCCGCCAGAGCACCGCAAATTGTCTTTGACCTTGGTGTACCAATACTTGGTATTTGCTACGGCATGCAAACCATGGCCACGCAACTTGGCGGCCAAGCCACTTCAGCAGACAAACACGAATACGGCTTTGCACAAATTAAATGCGAAGATAATGAATGTTACTTATTTACCGATTTGCGTGACGATACGCACGATGCAGGTCACGGTATACTTGATGTATGGATGAGTCACGGCATTGAAGTTAATACATTGCCAGACGGATTTAAACTGATTGCCAGTACCGATAATTGCGCTATCGCAGGCTTTGCCAATGTTCAAAAACATTACTACGGTTTACAATTCCACCCAGAAGTTACCCACACCAAGCAAGGGAAACATATCTTAGAACGCTTTGTTGCTGGTGTTTGTGATTGCCAGAAAAAATGGACTACAAACAACATCATCACCGACTTAGTGCAAAATTTAAAAGACCAAATTGGTGACAACAATGTCCTACTTGGACTCTCAGGTGGTGTTGATTCATCCGTAGTGGCAGCACTACTCAACAAGGCTATTGGTAAACAACTCACTTGCGTATTTGTTGATAACGGCCTGTTGCGCTTGAAAGAAGGTGATGAAGTCATGCAAACTTTTGCCGATAATATGGGTGTTAAAGTTATTCGTGCCAATGCTCAAAAAAAATTCTACGATGCCTTGTCAAATGAGGATGAACCCGAAGCAAAACGCAAAATTATCGGTCACGCTTTCATTGAAGTTTTTGAAGAAGAAGCGCGTAAACTTGATGACATTAAATTTTTAGCGCAAGGCACTATCTACCCTGATGTAATTGAATCAGCAGGCGCTGCTTCGGGTAAAGCTAAAGTCATTAAATCACACCATAATGTGGGTGGGCTACCTGAAGATTTAAAGTTTGAGCTGGTTGAACCACTTAAAGAATTATTCAAAGACGAGGTAAGAGAGCTCGGCGTAAAACTCGGCATCCCTTCACATATGCTATACCGTCATCCATTCCCAGGTCCTGGATTGGGGGTTCGTATCTTGGGGCAAGTCAAAGAAGAATATGCCGATATCCTACGCTTGGCAGATGCAATATTTATGCAAGAACTTTACAATCATGACTTATACGGCAAAGTTGATCAAGCCTTTGTGGTATTCTTACCCGTTAAATCA
This sequence comes from Bathymodiolus azoricus thioautotrophic gill symbiont, assembly GCF_001298715.1. Taxonomy (GTDB): domain Bacteria; phylum Pseudomonadota; class Gammaproteobacteria; order PS1; family Pseudothioglobaceae; genus Thiodubiliella. Next base: position 244 of record NZ_CDSC02000278.1, on the reverse strand, counting down.
GTCGGCGTCACGGGCGATGAGCGTCGTTATGATTTTGTTGTGGCATTACGCGCTGTTGAAACTATTGACTTTATGACTGCTCGCTGGGCACACCTACCGTATGACTTCTTAGATTTTGTCTCCAACCGTATTATGAATGAAATTCCTCGCATCTCCCGTGTCGTTTACGACATATCAGGCAAACCTCCTGCTACTATTGAATGGGAATAAACATGAGTGCTTACTTAGTCAACCCTTAAAAACC
>NZ_CDSC02000216.1 GCF_001298715.1 Bathymodiolus azoricus thioautotrophic gill symbiont | reverse complement strand
TATCAAAATCAACCCATCAGTTGTTAAGCAAAACGATCAGTCTAAATTTAAAGAAGAGATAAAAAAAATACTCAAAAAAGCATTAATATCGGCACATAAAAATGGCAAATATGAAGTGGCTGAACTCACTAAAAAAAATCAACAATCTTTTGATGAATTTAAAAATAGTCTTATTAAAAGCCAAGAAAGCAATAACCATAAAATCCTCTCAAAGGTGAATAGAGCTCAAGAAACAACATTTAATAAAATTAGCGCATTATTTGAGAGTAAAAAGCAAAAAATAAAAGAATCAAGATCAGCAAACGAGGTGTTTGAACTACTTGGTATTAGCTTATGGGATTCTAAACCACAAGCAACCATCAGATACCAGGGCAAAACATCTATTGTTGGTATTAACAGTATTAGAATTGGATGGAAAGTTATAGACATTGATTTTGACAAGGAGAAAATAATGATAGTAAAAAACGGACAAAAACACACACTGGAGAAAATAAAATGAACAATATTTTTTTAATTATTCTGCAAACAGCTTTATTTTTAGTTTCAATAAGCACTAGTGCTAATGCCATTGAAACTAAAACAGAGAATACGGGAATAGAGAATACAAGAACAAAGAATACGAGTACAGGAAACACAAAAAAAGTCTATACCAGTGCTACAAAACAACAATTAGCAGAAACAAAAATACAGTTTTTTGACATTACCAATGAAGAGTATGCTCGTGCTGAAACTTATAAATCTTTAGCACTTGAAATGGACAAGAACAACACACTTTCTACGCTAGAAATTTTAGGCATGTATGCTGAAACAAAAGCAGAAAAACGCAAATATGCACGTAAATTTGCCAAGTTGTTTCATCAATACACAGACAGAGTTTTGGGCTTTCAAAAATTAATCAGGCAAGCAAATAAAGATCTTTATGGCAATCAATCTATGTTTGATTATGCACCAGTTCAAAAAAAACAATCAAAA
>NZ_CDSC02000276.1 GCF_001298715.1 Bathymodiolus azoricus thioautotrophic gill symbiont | reverse complement strand
ATAAATATTTCAGGCTTTGTCAAGACAAGCACCGAGACTGAGAATGGTATTACTTATAATGTTTATACTCATAGTGATGCCAACATTGATGCCAAAGCTGCACTTTGGGTTCAACAAGGTGTTAGCATGAAAGATATGCATCACGGCTTTATTATCAATGGCGAAGCGGCAGGCGACCAAAGTGGTCGATCAGTCTCCAACGCAGGCGATGTCAACGGCGATGGCCTGGATGATTTGATTGTGGGTGCTTGGTATGCCGATCCGAGTGGCAAATTATCTGCAGGTAAATCTTATGTTGTATTTGGTAAAGCCAACGGCAGTACCATTAATTTAAGTGCCATTGCTGATGCAAGCAACCCGACAGGGGGCTTTGTTATTAATGGTGAGGCGGCGTATGATTGGAGTGGCTGGTCTGTCTCCAGCGCAGGCGATGTCAACGGCGATGGCTTGGATGATTTGATTGTGGGTGCTAGTTATGCCGATCCAAGTGGTAAACCAGGTGCGGGTAAATCTTATATTGTGTTTGGTAAAGCCAACAGCAGTGCTATTAATTTAAGCGCCATTGCTGATGCAAGCAACCCTACAGGGGGCTTTGTGATTAATGGTGAGGCAACGGGTGATCGTAGTGGCTTCTCAGTCTCCAGTGCAGGCGATGTCAACGGCGATGGCTTGGATGATTTGATTGTGGGTGCGAGTGGTGCCGATCCGAGTAACAAATCATCTGCAGGTAAATCCTATGTTGTGTTTGGTAAAGCCAACAGCAGTGCTATTAATTTAAGCGCCATTGCTGATGCAAGCAACCCTAC
>NZ_CDSC02000274.1 GCF_001298715.1 Bathymodiolus azoricus thioautotrophic gill symbiont | reverse complement strand
AACATCAATAAAACTGACTGCCACAATATTATTGTAAAATTATAGAAAATGGCATTAAACATTTCTAACTGTAACCATTCACTGAGGTGGGTGGAATCGTCTGTGTATACCAGTGAAAAGTTAGTAGTCTGCATAGGCATCAAATCACTTTAGAGCACCTCTTTCAGCCTCTCCTCTACATAAGTTAGTTAGTGACTAGCGGCGGCAGGTCAATGATTTTCTCCGGGTGTTCCAGTTTCCTCTACCAATAAAACTGACTGCCATAGTATAACTGAAATATTGTTGAAAGTGGCATTAAACACCATAACCCTAACCCCTAAACCTACATGAGGTTTTTAATGTATCAGCATAAGAAACATTGGTGAGGGGCTTACAGCAAGTGTCTCGGCAGTAAATACAATTTCTTTTGTAGTGCCATATAATCTGCTATCTAACGCCTTACCACTTAAAGATTTATCACACATTTCTTCACCATAAATCAATGCTCTCAATTCATTTGTGGACGCGTGTCTTAGTTTGTTATCACATGATTTGAAATCTTCTTCATCATCACATGACTTGTTCTAAATATAGAATAACAATGTTTAATTACAATATACTTTGGTTATTTTTTCTCTATTAAAGTTATGGAAAAAGAGTTTAGTTAAATAGTGATGGCTAACAATTTCATCAATATTAATGAAACGAACAACCACCTCTAACCTCTAACCTCTAACCTCAAATCATTTAACACAAAAAAAACATGACATATGGCTTTAGAAATACAGGTCCTGGCTTGGGACAGACACAAACATGTGGAGGGGTTATAGCTTGCAACAAAATATTTGCCAAATGGTGTTTGAGTCAAGACAGGCTTCATAAGCGTAAACTTTTTTTAGGTCCACAAAGATTAACAACTACATATCACCAGGAAGGGGGTAAAATTTAATTACTTGATATCAAAATAAGGCATGTTAAAAAAATAATTAAATATTCAAAAATGTTATATATTAGATGACTACCTTTTAGAAATAGAACCATTCAGAAAGGCAAATGATACAATGACAAATGATACAAAGGCAAATGATACAAAGGCAAATGATACAATGACAAATGATACAATGACAAATGATACAATGACAAATGATATGGGGAAAAAAATGTATTTCAATATAGAAACACAAACAAAGAATAAAAATAAACAAACACAAATAAAAAATCTACTTGAACAAATACAGAAAACTTGAGCAACATGGAAGCTCTTAAAAAAAACTAGGCTGAAGTTGGGTCCTCTGGAAGGGTAGGCAGTTCCTGATCCGCATGTGGCACCAGCCGTGCTACTCAGGTATAAATGGTCAAAGTCCAGTTAATGTCATAAGTGAGGATGTAGTAGATTTCAGATTTACCCTTGATAACTTGAAAACTTAGGTTCGACAGTATTATAGAGTTAGCGTCATGGTGTTTAATGCCACTTTCATCAATATTTCAGTTATATCGTGGCAGTAGTTTTATTGGCACGAGGTAAACCCGGAGTACCTAGAGAAAACCACAGACCTGTCGCAAGTCACTGACAAACTTTTATCACATAATGTTGTATCGAGTACACCTCATTATGAACGGGGTTCAAACTCACAACTTTAGTGGTGATAGGCATTGATTGCACAGGTAGTTGTAAATCCAACTACTATACGATTACGACCATGACGACCCCTAGGTCAAAATTAAAAAATTAGAACCATTCAGAAAGACCCAAGATACAAAGACATGATCAAAAAAATGCATTTCAATATAGAAAGACAAACAAAAAATAATAATAGAGAGAAACACACATATAAAATCAATTTGAACAACCACTGAAAACTGAAGATGAGTAACACAGATCCACCTCAAAAACTGGGGTGAAAAGTCTTCTATGAGGGTAGGAAGTTCCTGAACCACCAGCTGACTGAAGTGAAGTGTACAGCTCAATTGCAGACTAGGGGCTCTCTTAACACTCATTATGGGGTACAAGTTATTCTCATGGTTGAAGACTCCAGATTTATATGGGGTCTGCATTGCTCAAGTTTAGTTTTATGTGCAGTGTTTAGTAGATCATTGTTCTTGTGTTATATGTCCTTCTATTTGTGGCTTTTGATTGTCCCTTTGGTTCTTTCCCACACACTCATAAAAGCATTAAACAATGTACTCACATGGCCGAGTCTATCTTCTGAT
>NZ_CDSC02000271.1 GCF_001298715.1 Bathymodiolus azoricus thioautotrophic gill symbiont | reverse complement strand
ATGGCAGGTCCTTAAATAATAAAAATATTATTTTGTCCTCTAAAGACTTTGAATTTTAATGTGGGGAAGGCAAGACCTTCCTCATTTTAATTGTTCCTATTTGTGGATTAATGAAAAACTTTAAAAAAATGCTAAAATTAAACACTTGTAATTAAGAATGAAGATTTGTTCAATGAATGAGATAAGTATTAGAGTTTATTATGAAGATACAGACAGCGGCGGTGTGGTGTATTATGCCAATTACCTAAAATTTATTGAAAGAGGGCGTAGTGAGTATTTGCGTGATTTGGGTTTTGATCAAGATGTGCTTATTGCCAAGTATAATACGATTTTTGCTGTTCGTAGACTCAATGCACAGTATCATCTACCTGTAAAATTTAATGATTTATTAACGGTGCAAACTTTGATTAAAAAAGTAGGGCGTGCCAGTTTGATTTTTACACAGAAAATAATGCATTCAGGGCAAAATCAGGTATTATTCGAAGCGCAAGTAACTGTGGCGTGTTTACATGCTGATAGTTTTAAGCCTTGCGGTATTCCACTTATGATAAAGGAGAAAATAGATGGATAATATTACTATTGTTAATAGTGCTAGTGTCAATGATAGTATTAGTATTTTAGGTTTGATTGTAGAGGCTGATTTTGTCGTACAATTAGTGATGCTGATTTTGGTGATGATGAGTATTTATTCTTGGACTGTTATTTTATCTAAAAAGAAAATTTTATTGGATTCTAAAAGGGATATTAAAAACTTTTCTGCGTATTTTTCAACAGATAAAACACTCAATGAGTTACAATCTCAAATACCAAGTAGCAGCACAATGGCAGATATTTTTTCTTCAGGTTATAAGGAGTTTACCCACTTAGAATTGGGTGACAAGCAAGCAAATGCTGAGCGTGCTTATCGCCTAATGAACACTACAGCGAATAGTGAGATTGAGCGTCTAGATAGTAATTTAAGTATTTTGGCCATGATTGCCTCTTCAAGTCCGTATATTGGTTTATTTGGCACAGTGTGGGGTATTATGCATTCTTTTATTGGCTTAGCGTCTGTCAAACAGGCAAGTATTGCGGTAGTTGCACCAGGTATTGCCGAGGCACTCATTGCAACTGCCTTTGGTTTGTTTGCCGCGATTCCAGCGACCATTGCTTACAATCGTCTGTCATCTAAAATTGGTGATATCAGTCATCAATACACCGCCTTTATTGAAAAAATGTTTGTCATATTCCAAAGATAATAGGATTTATTTCTAAGAAAATATGATAGCACTACCAAAACGCACTAGAGCAGACGCAGATGCGAATATTAATATTGTTCCCTATATTGATGTAATGTTAGTGTTGTTGGTGATTTTTATGATGACTACGCCTATTCTTGAACAAGGCATTGAAGTAGATTTACCTAATGCTAACACAAAGGCGGTAGATTTTACTGAGCAACAGCCGAGCATTATTAGTATTAATCGTGATGGTGAATATTTTATCAATTCTATAACAGGTGCCAAGCCTGAGCGTTTGTCAGTAGGCAAGATTGCCGCACGCGTGCAAGCTAGATTGCAGGTTTTTCCAAAGATGAGAGTTTTTGTTAGAGGCGATCAAGAAGTTGCTTATGGTGCAGTGATTGCATTAATGGCTTTTTTGCAAAAAAATGGTGTTGAAAAAGTTGGTATTGTAACTGAGTCAGATGAGTAGTTATATGCAAGACTTTGTTCAAAAAATCAGATTACCTAAGATTGCTAAACACCATCCAGTTGCTTTTTCTGTGGCTGTGGCATTACATCTTGTGCTGTTTGTTGGCTTGCTTTTTTCTAGTGTGCAGCGTGTAGAGCAAGAGCCAGAAGAGAGGCTTAAAAAAGTCAATTCTAGAGCCATCCCGAAAGCAGTAACGGTTGATTTGAGTGAAATTAAGAAAGAAACACAGCGATTACTTGATGGGCAAAAAAAGAAACAAGCAAAACTCAAGCGTGAACAAAGGCGTTTAAAAGAGTTAGAAGATAAGCGTTATCAAAAACAAAGAAAAATCAATAAACTTAAGGCCAAGGTGAAAAAAGAAAAGCAGGCCAAAGCACTTGCTGAGAAAAAAGCCAAAGAGGCTGAGAGAAAAAGAAAAATAGCTGAGAAAAAAGCTAAAACCGCAGAAAAGAAAAAACAAAAAATTGTAAAACAGCGTAAAGCCGAAGCCAAAAAGTTTAAAGAAGAACAAAGAAAGCGCGATCTGACTAAGGCGTCTCAGTTAAAAGAAGCGCAAAAGATAAAAGACGCTCAGAAAAGTATTTTGGATGAACTTAAGGTAAACTACATCACTCAAATTGCTTCAAGAGTTAACAGTCAATGGCGTTATTCAGGCGCAAAAGATGATTGGACTTGTGAAGTGCATATTGTGCAAGATAAGGGCGGTGTTGTTAAAAGTGTTAAATTAAAATCTTGCAATGTTAATAACAAAAGCAGAGAAACATCTTTTAAAAACTCGATTATACGAGCAGTAAACAAAGCCTCACCATTACCGAGTGCGCCAGATAAGAGTATTTTTGAGCGTAATATAATATTTAATTTTTATCAAAATAGAAGCTTAAAAAAATGACTGAAGAACAAAAAAATCAATTAACATTTAGCTTGACGCAAGTAATGGAAAATTGGCAATTGGCGGATCAAGAACAAATCACTTTGTTGGGTTTAAAGTCAATCAAGCCAAGGCATTTGTATTTATATAGAAGGGGTGATAAGTCTTTTGATTTTGATGAGACTTCAATTAAGCGCGCTGAAATGATTTTAGGTATTCATGAGTCTTTAGGCACGACTTATCCAGCTAATCGCGATTATGCGAGCTTGTGGTTGAAGCGAGGCGTTAAAAAATTTAAGCACAAAGCACCATTAGAATTAATGTTGAGCGGTGAAGTGGGCATGAAACGCGTTTGGCATTTCTTAGATTGCACACAAGGTTGGAGAGATTAATCTAATGGAAAAAGAAAAAATAAACTTGGTTGAAATGCGAATACAAAGTGAGGCATTTTATGCGCTTAAAGTACCGAGCAAAAACACCGAAAAACTCTTTGATGAAATTACCAGTTTGCTAGAAGTTGATAAAGATAAGTTTCAGTATGCACCGGTTGTTTTAGAGATTGAAAATAAGCATTTTCAAGCAAATGAATTGGCAGTATTGATAGAGATATTAACGCAAAACAACATGGTGACCATCGGCATTCGCTCGAAAGTGAAAGAGTTGATTGATTTTGCTAGGTTTTCAGGTTTGGTAGTATTTGATAAGCCAGCTGTGACATTAGAAGAAGATAAAAAACTTAAGCAGTTGAATAAAGAAGTAAAATCTAAGTCTATACCGGTATCTAAAGTAGCACAAAACGAAAAACATCGTTTACCCAAAATTGTGATTAATGAAGTTGCCTCGTCAGAGCAGGTTTTTGCTAAATACAGTGATTTGGTATTATTAGGACTTGTCAAGTTTGATGGAGAAGTGATATCACATGGCTGTATTTCTGCTTATAGGGAGGTATGTGGCAAGGTATTTGCAGGTGTAGATGGTGACGAAAACGCCACTATTTTTATTCACTCGTTTAATGCACAGTTGGTTGCCATTGCGGGTATTTACAAACAATTTGAAGTGGTGCCAAATAAGCTAAAAGGACACTCGGTGATGATTGATTTAAAGGATGGAAAGTTAAGATTTCAAATAGTTAAATAACATGAATACACAAGATTTTTTATTAGAACTTGGCACCGAAGAATTGCCACCTAAATTACTAAAACAACTGTCAAACTCACTCAGTAGTAATTTGACCAAGCAACTCAACGAGTTGAATTTGTCTTTTGATAAGGTTACATCTTTTGCTACACCAAGACGCCTAGCGGTTTTGGTTAATAATTTACAATGTCAGCAAGAAGACCAAATTATCGAGCGCAAAGGTCCAGCGCTTAGTGCGCCTACACAGGCGATTGAAGGCTTTGCCAAATCTTGTGGTGTGGCAATTGATGCCTTAGATAAAAAAGCACTTAAAGGCACGGATTATTATTTTTTCACACAAGAGAAAAAAGGCTCAAAAATGCAAGATTTGTTAGAAAATATTGTTGACACAGCGATTAAAAATATCCCTATTACTCGTGCAATGCGTTGGGGTGATTTAGACTTTAATTTTGTGCGTCCTGTGCATTGGCTGGTCATGATACTGGGTAGCGACATAGTCAAGGCAAATATTATGGGTCTTGATAGTGGTAATAGCACTCGTGGACTGCGTTTTACGGGTGAGCAGGTATTTAGCATTAATAATGCCAAAGATTATCAAAAAACTTTGCTTGATAAGGCGCAAATTGAAGTAGATTTTGACCTTCGAAAGCAAGCCATTCGTAATCAAGTGATGCAAGTAGCGAGTGAGAATAACGCAACGGCTGTTATTGATGAATCCTTATTGGATGAAGTTTGTGCTTTAGTTGAATACCCTTGTGCATTTTCAGGGGGCTTTGACGAAAGATTTTTAAAAGTGCCAGAAGAAGCATTGATTTCTGCGATGAAATCACATCAAAAATATTTTCACATGATAGACGATGAGGGTAGATTATTGCCTGCATTTATCTCGGTGGCAAATATTGAATCTAGCGATTTATCGGTGATTGTTGATGGTAATGAGCGTGTCATTCGTCCACGATTAACCGATTCAGAGTTTTTCTGGGAGCAAGATAAATCAAGGACTTTAGAGTCTAGAATTGCAAAACTAGACAGTGTGTTGTTTATGGATGGACTTGGCTCAATGGGTGAGAAAGCCAAACGCATTGGAACATTATCTACCTATATTGCTGATATTATTGGTGCAAATACAAAGCACAGTGCCCGCGCAGGACTGCTATCAAAAACAGATTTAATCACGGATATGGTGGGTGAATTTGCTGATTTGCAAGGGGTGATGGGTGGATACTATGCACTTAATGATGGTGAAGACCCTGTGGTTGCAAGTGCTATTAGTGAGCATTATCACCCAAGGTTTTCAGGCGATACATTGCCCTGTACAAAAGAGGGTTTATGTGTTGCAATTGCTGATAAAGTTGATAGTATTGTGGGTATTTATGGTATTGGGCATAAACCCACTGGCTCAAAAGACCCTTATGCGCTCAAGCGTTCGGCGTTGGGTTTGTTACGGATGATGATTGAGTCAAAATCACAGTTGGATTTGTTTAAATTGATTCGTGAATCAGTTAAGTTGTATGAATTTGGCGAAGAAATTATTCAAGAAATTTATGATTTTATTGTTGGTCGTTTAGAGATGTATTATCAAGAACAAGGCATTGATAAATCAGTTGTAAGGGCTGTATTAGCAATAAAAAGCTCTAGCAATGTTATTTATGATTGGCACTTACGCATTAAAGCAATATACAAATTTGTGCAAAATGAAGATTCAAAAAGTTTGATTGAGGCTAACAAGCGTATTGTAAGTATATTTAAAGATATTAGTTCTGAAGATATGCCTGTTGGATGTACTTATTCATCTATAGGTATAAGTAGAAGGACAGATAGTAGCGACATAAATACTTATAGAGATATAGAGTTTACCAATCAATTTGATGAAAATCTTTTAAATGCATGTACGAAACTCTGGATAAAAATAGATAAAGATCAACAAGATTATTTAGTTATCATAGATACTCTTTTAGAATTGAAACCTGCTATTGATGATTTTTTTAATAATGTTAGGGTGCTTGATGACGATTTAGAGCTTAGAAGGGATAGAGTTTGTTTGCTTTTGGCGATGAGAGAATCGTTTTATTCTATTGCTAATTTTTTATATTTGTCAAAATAATGAAGGCACTTATTCAGCGAGTGAGCAAGGCAAAGGTAGAAGTTGACGGTCAAATTGTCGGACAAACTAAACAAGGGATTTTGGTTTTTTTAGGGTTTGAAAAAAACGACGAAAAACCACAAGTTGATAAAATGATTAAGAAGTTATTGGCTTATCGAGTGTTTACTGATGCGCAAGGAAAAATGAATTTATCGGTTGTTGACATTAATGGCGGCGTGCTTGTGGTGTCCCAATTCACTTTAGTGGCGGATACTAAATCAGGCACGCGTGCTGGTTTTTCCACAGCAAAACCGCCAGTATTAGCAGAAGAGTTCTATGATTATTTTTTAAATAGAATCAAGCTTGCCCATTCAACAGTTGCCAGTGGTGTTTTTGGCGCTGATATGCAAGTATCACTTACCAATGATGGCCCAGTTACTTTTTTGCTAGAATGTTAAATGTTAAATTTTATTAGCAAACTTATCACTGAATACGAAGAAATATTGGTAATGGTGGGTGTTATTTCAGGGGTTGTGTTTGTTGTTAGTCTTTTGGCAATGCCCTTTTTATTAGGGAAAATTCCTGTGAATTATTTTGCACCGAGTCATCAGTGTAAGTGTGATTGTAATTTTGTTGTTGCCACGATTAAAAACTTTGTTGGCTTAGTGTTGTTACTTGCTGGCATTATTATGCTAGTTACACCAGGTCAAGGTATTATTTCTATTTTGTTGGGTTTATTTTTGATGGAATTTCCTGGTAAACGCAAGTTAGAATTAAAATTGATTAGTAATAATACAACTTTTCAAGCAATTAATTGGTTACGCAACAAAGCAGGAGCACCGCCCTTAGAGCGGTAAGCAAAACGATGATAAAAATGTATGGTATAAAAAATTGCGACACCATCAAAAGAGCAGGTAAGTTTTTGGAGGATCAGGGTGTTGACTTTGAATTTATTGATTTTCGTCAAACCCCTATTGATATACAAACCTTACAAAGTTTTATTGATGGAGTAGGGTGGGATAAGCTTATTAATAAACGCTCTACTACTTATCGAAATCTGAATGATAATGAAAAACAAAACATCACTTTAGCGCTAACATTAAAAAACCCAACACTGATCAAACGCCCTGTTTTAGTAACAAAAGAGGGTGTTAGTGTTGGGTTTGATAAAGTCCTTTATCAGCGTTTAGTCTGATGATTTTTCTTCTTTTTGCTTGGCGATTTCTGAGTGAACCTTTTCCATGTCTAAGGCTTGTGCCTTTTTAATAACCGCTTCTAAATCGGCACCCGACATTGCACCAGGTTGAGAGAAGATCGTAACTTTCTCTCTGAAAATCATTAAAGTTGGAATTGAACGAATTTGAAACCTACCTGCTAATTCTTGTTCATCTTCAGTATTAACTTTTGCAAAAACAACGGTGTCAATCTTCTCAGAAATTTCATCATAAGTAGGTGCAAACTGCTTGCAAGGACCACACCACGGCGCCCAAAAATCTAAAATAACAATGTCATTTTTTTGGATTGTTTCGTCAAAATTGTCTTTGTTGAGTTCTAATACTGCCATGATTCTATCCTTATAAATAAAAGCCACTATTATATCAACACTGATAAAATAATTTGTATGAAAATTTTAGGGATTGATCCCGGTTCAAGAGTAACAGGCTTTGGTTTGATTGAGGCTTCAAGTCTCAAATTTAGCTATCTTGCCAGTGGTTGCATTCGCACTAAAGGTGAATTAACACAGCGTATCACTACTATTTTTGAAGGTATTAGCGAAATTGTTATAAAATATCAGCCCGATATTGTGGTGATTGAGCGAGCGTTTATGCGACCTGATCGCCCTAATCCAGATGCCGCTATCAAATTAGGTCATGCGCGCGGTGCAATTATCTCAGCAGTGGGGTCTCGTAATATTCCTATGGTGGAATATAGTCCTAATCAAATTAAAAAAGCAATTGTTGGCAAAGGTCATGCTGCTAAAGACCAAGTGAGTTATATGGTGTGTGAGTCTTTAAAGCTTAACAAAGCGCCACAAGAGGATGCAGCGGATGCATTAGCGGGTGCGATATGCCACGCCTATCATTGTCTTTAACTTCGTATTTTTGATAATCCGCCTTAGATAAAAGAAAAAATACCCTCTAAAGTTTGTCATCTTGTAGAAATAATGATTTAACTAAAATAAACTTTAATTTTGCCAAATTCTGGCAACTTAGCAACCACTTCAGTGAGTTTGACTAAAATGTCATTATGACTTCTATTGGTTGATAGGCAGCTGACTGGTAAAAAGAAATCCACATGAATCTTGCCATCAAGATAGTGTAATTGGATGCGCTCTATTTCGCCATCACATTCATTATTGAATAACGCCTTGTTGAGAATACCGAGCGCTTCTGCGCGCTCAGGTAGATGCTCACAAGGTGCTGCTGCCTCATCGTCTTCGGGGTCAATATGCACGGTAACATCAGATAAATCTTTTAAACATTCTTTGGCGACTCGTTCAACGCTAACACTGATAATATGTCCCTCGCTAACACTTAAAAATGGATCAACTTGTACATGCACATCAGCTGAAATAGCACTACCAATTTTGCGTGTGCGTAGTGAATGTACGCTGTTCACACCGCTAATCATACCAATTGCATTTTTAACTTGTTCGACTTTCTCAGCGTCAATTGAAGTGTCGACCAATTCTTTGACTGCACCTGTGCCTAATTTCCAAGCAATATAAAGAATCATTAAACCAACTACGATAGCAGCAATGCCATCTAAATAGCGATAACCGTTCAAGCTACCTAAAATACCTATAAGTACCACAATAGAGGATAAAGCATCTGATCGATGGTGCCAAGCGTTGGCTTTAAGTATATCTGATTTATAGGTTTTGGCCACTTTTAAGGTATACCAATATAGTATCTCTTTAGAAAAAATGGAGAGCGTAGCAACGCTTAAAAGTAGCGTGTTGTGCGAAAGAGAGCTTGGATTGTTTAAGCGTTCAAAACCATCAATAATAATACCAATAGCAACAATGGCCAAAATGATTGCCAAACCTAGTGTGGCAACAGTCTCAAAGCGTTCGTGACCATAAGGATGCTCTTCGTCAGCTTCTTCGGCAGAGTGTTTGGTGGCGTATAGTACTACGCCATCAGACAACAAATCTGAGAACGAATGGATGCCATCAGCGATGAGTGCGCCAGAATTGCCAAGCACACCAGCAATAATTTTAAAAATAGCAAGGAAAAAATCAACAATCGCACCAATGATTGTAATTTTTTGACTGGCTTTTGCGCGCTTATTAAAAGTAATACTCGTTTAGATTATTATCATTAAGTAATGCAGCAAGTGCATTAGCATTAGCAGCATTAGTCACAGTTAGATTGATAAGCATGTCTGCGGTAGAACTACCTACTGTTCCTGATTCTAAGCCATCGTGCTTAATATAAAGCTTAACATTGTTATCACCATCAGCTTCGGCGTGAATATATTTAGCTAAATTAGTAGCGATATCTGAAGTATTGAAATCCATTACATCTTTAAGATTTAAACGGTCCACTGTAGAGCCAATAAAATGGAAGTTAGTAATAGTATCACCACCGCTGGCAATCGTACTATCTGTAACAGCACCATATAAAAAAACATCGTTAGAGCTACCAAGGCCTAGACCACCTGTGAGGGTATCAGCACCTGCACCCCCATAGATAATAGCATTACCGCCTGTACCGCCGTTAATAATGTCATCACCAGCATCACCATAAATAATATTATAA
>NZ_CDSC02000269.1 GCF_001298715.1 Bathymodiolus azoricus thioautotrophic gill symbiont | reverse complement strand
GACCATTACAATTTTTTAAATGGAAGTGTTGCACTTATGATGTGAATTCAAGACTTCTGATTAGTTGACTGTTAGTAATAATCATAGACTGGCTGGTTGAAAAGTAGTTTTTTATGTGAGAAAATTATTTTTTGGATTTTTTGGTTCTATTTTTGGATTTGGGATATCTTAAGATCTTAAAAATCCTTAAAGCTTGTAACTGTATTTTCGCTAGATTTAGTCAAACTTGCACAACAACACCTAACTACCAAAGTTAGATTTCAATTGATAGACATACATCAAACACAACAAGCACATAAGGCATTTAACGCATTCTTTGAAATTAATATAACGGCATAGAAGGGTCAATTGTCTTTGCCCAAGCATCAATACCGCCACACAAATTAATAACTCTTTCAAAACCAATAGAATCAAAATAGCGTGCCACTTGCATAGAGCGAATACCATGATGGCAAATAATAACGGTTTCTTGTGTTTTGTCTAATGAATCTATATTGCTCATAATCTGCCCCATCGGCAATAATTTGGCGTTTTCAAAATGACATTTGTCCCACTCCCATTGTTCTCGCACATCTAACAATAAAGGTTGATTGTTTTTTAAATAAGTTTCAAATTCAATGACGCTAAAATCTTTCATAAGTTTAATTGAGCTGTATGCGAGTACCCCAAGGTGTGCACTCTTTGCCTTTAATGAGCCACATAACTGGATAATTTGGCTCTACTTCAGGGAATACACCTTTGGCATCGGTGAAATAAATAACCACATCACAGGCACTGTCTTGAGCATTGATATAGTCAAATACGGGGTTAAAATTAGTGCCTTTGCCACCACCCAAAGAAGCAGGGAATTGTAATTCATCCCAAGCTTCAAAGCGCCAAGGCGAGTGTTCACAAAGCTTATCATCGCAGGCAAGCAGTGTAATACTGGCACGCAAATTAGACTTAATGGCACTCACTTCTGAGACAAACTCATTCACTTCTTCTTGAGAAATAGAGCCAGAAGTGTCGATTGCCACGATAATGTCAATCTGATGAGATTTAAGCGAAGGCAGGATCGCTTCGCCTGTTCTGCGTGATGGACGAGAGTAACTAAAATCATCTCGTGCAAATGTTGACATATATTGCGCCAATAAGGATTGCCATAAAACTTGAGGCTGTAAAAAAAAATCAATTAATTTAGCAAATTCCCCATCAAATTTTCCTGCTTGTTGTGCAAGTTGTGCGCTTGAAGCAAGGTTTTTCTGCCACTCGCTAGCAAGCTTCTCAATCTCATCAGGTTGTAGCTTGGCAGGCTGTTGCGCCAAAGAAGATGCACTGCTCTGCTCACCTTCACTGGCTTTGCTTTTCGGTTTAGGCTCTTGTTGTAGTTGATCTTCACGCATGCCACCCTCTGATTGTTGAGAATCATCATTCGCCTGGTCATCATATAAGTGCTGATCCATTGGCTCTTGATTAAGATTACCGTCAATCATTGGATAGATTTCCTCAGCAATCATCCCTACATATTGTTGAAAAATCGGCACATCAATTGGCGGATGAAAACCCTCTTTGACTAATAATGGGTTAATGGCAAAGTCACAAGCTAAATCCCACTTGTGCTTAGTTCGATTGCCCCGTCGTGCAAAATGTGTCAACGCACAATGTAGTGCTTCGTGAATTAAAACAAATTTGATTTGATGATTATTTAATGAATCAATAAAATCAGCATTATAATAAAAACTTTTAGCATCAGTAGCACTGGTCTTACACCAAGAATCCGCCACTATTAAAGGTAGGCGCAATACCAAATTACCTAAGAAGGGCTTATCCAATATCAGTTGCGTGCGTGCTTTAGTGAGTCGCGCTTTAATAGCCTTTAACTCTTCTGTGCTAAGTGTGTGTTTTTCCTCTGTTGGGACAATGTCTTCGCCGACTACGCCAACCTTTTTTTCAAGTTTTAAAGACTTGTTTTGCCATGTTGGGTAATGCGATTGTTTGTCCACTAGTCAAATAAGGTGTCCGCAATTTTGCTTGCCCAGTCGGCAAACTCTGGAATAGCAAAAATTTCTTCGCCGATAGCACGCTGCATATCAGATACCAGCATTACACCCAATTCTTTTTGCGGAAAATCGCGGGCAAAATTGAGAATATTACCCCAAACCTGTTGGGCGTTGTCTTGATCTTTAACACTAATCGCTCTACCGACTAACGCCGAACAAATAGCATATTGAAGGTCGATGGCATCTGGGATTGAAACTGATTCGCCATTCACAATCGCATCTAAATCTGGCAAATCTTCTAAATGTTCAATAAAGGTGGCTATCTCAATACCCGCCACTTCACCCACACAGGCACTGGCAGCGGCTCTAAATAAATTCAAATTATCATCAAATTTTTGCAAAGCGCGATGCGTAAATTCCCAAGTTCTTGGTGATGGGAAAGCCACAGGATTGTGCGCAGAATCAAACTCAAATAAATGCTCAGGGCGATAACGCAAAAAACCAATAATTCGCTCATCAATGTTATTTTTATAAGCCCAATCCACCCAATCATCTAAATTGACATCAAGCTCATAATGTGAAAAACGGTTTGCCAAAGGTGCTGGCATTGAATAAGTCACACCACGATCACCTTGGCGATTGCCAGCAGCAAAAATTACCCAGCCTTGTGGCACTACATAATCCCCTAAACGCCTGTCTAAAATAAGCTGGTAAGCCGCAGCAGAAACAGTGGGTGGCGCCGAAGTAATCTCATCTAAAAATAAAATACCTTGCTTGCCGTGTCGTTTTTCATCAGGCAATAACGAGGGAATTGCCCAATCTACTTGTTCACCATTTTTAAAAGGAATACCGCGTAAATCACTCGGCTCCATTTGTGACAGACGAATATCAATCATATTTACATTGTGTTCCATAGCAATTTGAGAGATGATTTGGGATTTTCCAATCCCTGGTGCGCCCCACAACATAACAGGCGTATGATGACCGTGAAGCACGGATTCAAATTCTTGATTTAAAATAATACTGACTTGCTCTGGACGCATAATTAACTTGAAAATATTAAAATTGACACTATTTTATAGCAATAGACGATAAAATTACCCAATATGAATAAGCTTAATCCAAAACCCACACCAGAAGCCATTTTTAACTTTCCTTGCGACTACCCTGTTAAAATCATGGGAAAAGACTGCAAAGAATTACACAGTGAAATGTGTAGCATTATTGAACGCCATGCAGGTGAGATTCATTTGAGTCAAATTAGCAGCAAAAAAAGCACTAAAGGTAACTATATTTCCTACACTGTTAGAATTGTTGCAACCAGCGTGTCGCAACTCGATTCAATCAATAAAGAACTGCAAGACCACCCTTTGGTCGCTTATATACTGTAAAGACCTCTATATGAAAATTGTCAATTTAGGACTGCAAGACTACACGCAGACTTGGGAGGCAATGAAAATATTTACTGCCAAGCGTCAAGCCGATAGTGAAGATGAATTGTGGATTGTTGAACACCCTGCTGTATTCACGCAGGGTATTTCTGGCAAGCCTGAACATTTATTACAAACCAGCGATATTCCTGTGGTACAAAGCGACCGTGGCGGACAAATCACCTACCACGGCCCTGGGCAATTGATTGTGTATTGTTTAATTGACTTAAAACGACTGGGTATCGGGGTTAAAAAGATGGTGTCACTGATGGAAGTAGCAATTATGGACTTGCTGAAGTCTTATGATGTTGAATCGCAGTTAAAAGAAGATGCGCCTGGTGTATATGTAAAAGGTGCAAAAATTGCCGCATTAGGACTTAAAGTGAAAAATGGTATTACTTATCACGGATTGAGTTTAAATTTAAACATGGACCTTTCTCCCTTTTCTCAGATAAATCCTTGTGGATATCAGGGCTTAGCAGTAACACAACTGTCAAATTTAACGGATAATAGCCGGTTTGAAACCGTTGCCAATAAACTTACTAAAATCTTAATGAATCATGTCACAAGAAGTTGAAATCAAAGCCTTGAAAGGCGAATCAAAAGTATCACGCTTAAGAATTAAGCCTGATTCAGAGCGTACGCCACTTAGAAAGCCTAAATGGATTCGCATAAAACACCCTTCTGGTTCAAAAGTTGACAAACTCAAAAGCACACTACGAGAACAGAAGTTGTTTACCGTTTGCGAAGAAGCACAGTGCCCTAACCTTAGCGAGTGTTTTAACCACGGTACAGCGACCTTTATGATTATGGGGCAAATTTGCACCCGTCGTTGTCCATTTTGCGATGTGGCGCATGGCAAGCCCAAGCCATTAGATGTCAAAGAGCCAAAGCATTTAGCGCAAACCATTGAAAAAATGAAACTTAAGTATGTGGTCATTACTTCAGTTGATAGAGATGACTTACGTGATGGTGGTGCCAGTCACTTTAAGCAATGTATTAATCAGATTAGACAAACCACACCACAGGTAAAGATTGAAATACTAACACCTGACTTTAGAGGCAGAATGGAAAAAGCGCTTGAGGTGTTTGAAACTTGCCCGCCAGATGTGTTTAATCACAATCTTGAAACTGTGCCAAGTCTATATCCAAAAGTGCGTCCAGGTGCTGATTATACCTATTCGTTAAAGTTATTAAAATCATTCAAACAACAACATCCTGATGTTACTACCAAATCAGGCTTAATGCTGGGCGTTGGTGAGACTAAACAACAAATATTGGATGTACTGTCTGATTTACGAGCACACGATGTAGATATGCTTACGCTTGGGCAATATTTGCAGCCTAGTAAATACCATTTAGCGGTTGAGGAATACATTACGCTTGAGCAATTTGAAAAATACAGGGTAATTGCAACTCAAATGGGTTTTTCTCAGGTTGCTAGTGGCCCTATGGTACGCTCATCGTATCATGCAGATTTACAGGTAGCTGGTGCGTCTATTGGATAAAACATCCAATTTCATCAGCTTGCCATCCCCAGAGACAGACATGGTGATTTATCAGAAAGAGGCTAAATGGTTTTAAAACTGTAATTTGATTTTTTTAAGTTAATTCCAATACCCACCTCACTTCGAACAGCGCCAAATATGTTTAAAGATGTATTGGCTTTGCTCTTGATTATCTCTCTAAGTTCCTTCTTCGAAATGCAAAAACGATTACAATACTTACTTTTTCTTTTCGTGGCTAGCTAATACCATTTTCAAAAATAAACTAAACTAATTCTATCCATTCTCTACTACACAATTT
>NZ_CDSC02000324.1 GCF_001298715.1 Bathymodiolus azoricus thioautotrophic gill symbiont | reverse complement strand
TTAGTTCAGTGCCTGAGAAAATTCAAACAAAAGCTTTGACTTGTCAAAAAGGACAAAGTTGGCAATGGGATGGCATAATGTTCAAGATGCTAAACCCCGAAAAAGAAACCAGC
This sequence comes from Bathymodiolus azoricus thioautotrophic gill symbiont, assembly GCF_001298715.1. Lineage (GTDB taxonomy): Bacteria > Pseudomonadota > Gammaproteobacteria > PS1 > Pseudothioglobaceae > Thiodubiliella. The sequence continues at coordinate 8,652 of NZ_CDSC02000324.1, read as the reverse complement.
TTTAAAGGTAACAATACCTCTTGTGTGCTTAAAATTTCTAATAAGAAATATAGCGTGCTGCTCACTGGTGATATTGAGAGAAAAGCTGAGCACCATCTTGTGCAAAACAATAAAGAAGAACTCAAAAGCACTATTATGCTTGCACCGCATCATGGTAGCAAAACATCTTCAACACAGGCATTCTTAAACGCAGTATCACCATCATTGATTGTGGTATCCAGTGGCTTTAACAATCGCTTTAAACACCCTGCTAAAACCATTATTAAGCGTTATCAATCCAATGGTATCAAAGTATTAAAAACTTCTTGCTCTGGTCAAATTGATGTTTTACTTAGCGATACAATTAACATTAAGGAATATAGAAAAGAGTCTGCGTATTACTATTTGCGCCAATGCGAGGATTAATTATAACTAATATGACTAGATTGAGTACCTAGTAATGCATTAACTTCGTCAATTAATTGCTGGTTTGGAGTAACGAAATATGTGATATCTAGCAGCGCAAAACCTCTAGATTGTTTAACCTGATAATGCAGTCTAACTGGACACTGACCTTTATTTTGTTTGAGTACTGTTGAGAGTTTTTCAAACAGCGATATATGTTGATTATTGAGTAATATCTCAAAGCTTCTGGCATGCTTTTCTTTCACCACATCAATATTTTCAATTTTATCAACGACCAATTGCCAGCCATCTCGATAGTCATCTCTTTCTATTTTCCCAGAAGCCACAACCACTGTATCAATGACCAAAGCGTCACTCACAGAATATTTTTCATCTACCTCTGCGCTTAACACTTTGGAAAAAATAACCCCATTCAATGTAGCTTTACTATCTTCAAGTGTGATTGAGGCCATTAACTTGCCATTTTTGGTATTTCGATAATACACATCAGACAGTAGAGCCAATACTCGCACTTCTTTATTGTTTCTATATGCTAGCTTACTAGGAAAAGTGGCAGAAATATATTGTAAATCACGCTGATATTCATCAGTCGGGTGGTTGTAAAAATAATAGCCCATCACTTTATTTTCAAATTGTAGCGTTTGCCTGAATGAAAAACTTGGCACTAATAAATAATTCGCCTCATACTCATTACACTCTGACGCCTCGGCAAACAAACCACTTTGCCCACTTGAATGGTCGTTTTGTCGTTGCTCTGCTTGCCTCACTGCACTTGGATAAGTATTAATCAAAATCGCTCTATCAATTTTAAACCCGTCTAGAGCGCCACTATAAATTAAAGCCTCTAAAGCACGCTTATTAAGCATTTTCTTTTCTATACGCATACAAAAATCAAACAAGTCTTGATAATTACCATTCTTTTCACGCTCGGCAACCAAAACTTCAACCAAAGACTCGCCAACACCTTTGATAGCACCTAAACCATAAATCAGCGTTTTATCATCTTGAATGCTAAATTCATACAGTGATTCATTCACGCTCGGCGCTTTAACAATAAGCCCCATGGCTTGTGTCTCACCAACAGTAAAACTAATTCTATCAGTATCAGTCATCATCCCTGAAAGCACAGATGCCATGAAAGCAGCGGGATAATGCACCTTAAGCCAAGCAGTTTGATACGACACATAGGCGTATGCTACCGAATGTGACTTATTAAATCCATAACCTGAGAATTTATCAATTAAGTCAAAAATTTCATTGGCTTTATCTTCATCAATATCATGTTTTGCCGCACCCTTAACAAATACGCTTCGCTGTGCATCCATCTCTTCAGCAATCTTTTTACCCATCGCCCTACGCAATAAATCTGCGCCACCAAGCGAATAATCTGCCATTATCTGTGCAGACTTCATCACCTGTTCCTGATATAAAAATACGCCATTAGTGGGTTTTAAGATGTCTTCTAGCATTTGGTGCGGGTATTTCACTTCTTGCTTACCATGTTTTACATTGATATAATCATCTACCATGCCTGCATCAAGTGGACCTGGACGATACAAAGCAAGCATTGCCACAATGTCTTCAAATGAGTCTGCTTGTAATTTCTTTAGATAACCACGCATACCTTCCGACTCTAACTGAAAAATACCCGTGGTATCACAACGCTGCAATAAATCATAAACACCCTTATCATCTAATGACAAAGTATCAATATCAATCAGTGCTTCACTCAGACCCTTAGCATAAACAAGCTTAACAGTTTTATCAATGACCGTTAAATTAGACAAACCTAAAAAGTCAAATTTAACCAGTCCAAGCGCCTCAACATCTTTCATGTCAAATTGCGAAACCACACCATCTTCTGCGCTGGCTTTGTAGACTGGACAGAAATCACTAATTTTACTTGGTGCAATTAATACACCACCTGCATGCGTACCCACATTACGCACCAAACCTTCTAACTGCAAAGATAGGTCTATTAGCGTTGTTACACTTTCCTCAGAGTTATATCGATTTGTTAATTCTTCTGAAAACCATTTGTCTTTATTTTCTTGAGATTCATCCTCAGAAAAACGACCTAATGCACGCGATAAATTGATCTTTAAATCATTTGGAATAGATTTAGAAATACGATCACTAAAACCATAAGGATGCCCTAAAACACGCCCCACATCACGCACCACACCCTTAGCCGCCATAGTACCATAAGTGATAATTTGCGATACTTTTTCAGCGCCATATTTTTGCGATACATACTCAATCACTTCATCGCGACGATCAGTACAGAAATCCACATCAAAATCTGGCATAGAAACACGCTCGGGATTTAAAAAACGCTCAAACAATAATTCATGCTTAATCGGGTCAACATTAGTAATACCAAGTGCATACGCCACTAGTGAACCCGCACCAGAACCACGACCAGGTCCTACAGGTATACCATTGTCTTTAGACCAACGAATAAAATCAGCAACGATTAAAAAATAACCAGGAAAATCCATTTGTACAATCACTGAGAGCTCAAACGCTAAGCGATCATCATAAATCTCACGCTCAATTTCTAACCCTTCTAAGCGTTTATCCAATCCTGCTTTTGACTCCTGAGAAAAGAATTCTGCCATACTAAGCCCTTCAGGTACGGGGAAATCTGGCAAATAATTCTTTTTATATAATTCAAAATGTACATTACAGCGCTTAGCAATTTCAACAGTATTAGTAATCACCTCAGGCAAATCAGAAAACAAGGTATTCATCTCATCGCCAGATTTTAAATATTGCTCTGCACAATAATGTTTTTCTCGCCTTGCATCCTCTAACAAGCCACCTTGAGAAATACAAATACGCGCCTCATGTGCTTCAAATTCATCACTTTCTAAGAATGCCACATCATTAGTTGCCACCAAAGGGATATCAAGCTCCAAACCCAATTCAACACAAAGATGCAGGTGCTGTTCATCTTGCATACGGCTCGTACGCTGCACACCTAAATAAAATCTATCTCCAAATGTGGCTTGCCAAATAGCTGCTTTTTCTTTTGCCTTAGGTATTTGATTCTCAATTAGTGCTTGCGCCACATCGCTACGGACGGCTGGTGCAATCAATATCAATCCTTGATTATGCTGAATTAATTGTTCAGCACTAATACTTGCGCCTTCCATCCCCTCGCCTTTTAGATAAGACAAAGAGATTAATTCAGATAAATTTAAGTAGCCCTGTTGATTTTGACACAAGAGCAATAAAAAAGATTTTTTACCTTCATTTTCAAATGCAATTTCAGTACCAAAAATCGGTTTAACACCAGAACTTTTTGCCGTCTTATAAAGTTTTACAGCGGCAAATAAATTACCATTGTCCGTCAATGAAATTGCACTCATGCCTAACTTCTTAGCCTGATTGACTAATTTTGGTATACGAATCAAACTGTTATCAACAGAGTATTCACTACGGCATTGAAGGTGGACAAATTCAGTAGGCATTTAAAAGAATCTTAGTGTGTGGATTTTAAAAGTTTTATTTTAATCTTAAAATTAACTCAATCAATGATAAAAATAATTTTAAGATTCAGCCCTCTAATAAGGCAAGTTAATATAAAAAGTTTCAAGCCTCTATATGCTTTTAAAAGTAGTAAATTATCATTTCTTACTCTGATATTTTTGTCGTTAAACTCATCTCTTACAGACAAAAAAATACCCCAATAAAGGAGTATTTTTTTGGATAGTTAGATGAATCTAAAAACCCACAGGACCTGCATTAGCTTGGTCTTTAGCCTGCTGCTGAGCATTGAGTGCCTGAGCTTTGGCTTTATTGGCCAATTTCACACATTTCTTACCACCAGCCTTTTTAGCTTGTTTAATGAACTTTTTTGTATCACGCCACTCAAAACCAACTTTTTTAGCCCTTCTATTCTCAGCACTTGCTGCAGAGATTGCACTTTTACATTCAACAGAAAGCTCAACTCCAGAAGCCTTACCAGAAGGGGAATTCTTCCCATTATGTGCATGGTCCGCTGCAACTAAATCAACTTGGACAGACAAAGCAAATGCAGTTAATGTTATTAATAATAGTTTTCTCATGTTATTCTCCTTTATTGTCTATATTCGGTACCAGAAATCTCCATGCCATTACTCATCACAGTATGGAAATATTCTAGATTATCATATTCTTTCTTATGTCTTTTAAATGGCTTAGCACGAACCTGCTTATTACAACCACCATAACGACGCTGAATAGTACCAAAACCATCACCTTTCTTTTTAGCCCATTTACCACGCCATACAGGGAAGTGTGTAATATGGCCTAACGCTGGTGATAATGTGTCACCACGAATACGCTGACCTGCAAAATCTATATGACAGTTTGCACAAGAAAGATTCAACTGACCACGCTTAGCATAGAAGAATTTTTTACCATCTTTATAAGCCGCCAACGCCTTAACATCGCCTTCTGGAACAATGACATTAATCGTCTGACCTTCAGCAATAGTGGTTAAATAAGCCGACATCCATGCCAACTTACCTTTACCAGTGCTAATTTTCTTCTCGCCATTCTTAACGCGACAATCAACAATGGACTGCTCTAAAGTATCAACCTTACTTTCAGCAGTATTCCATCTTGGAAATTGCGTACGAATAGTTTCATCGCCACCAGAAAAACAGCTAGAATAAGTTTTACCATTCTTAAATGCTGTCTTCCATAACTTTTCACCTTTCTCAATATGATCTTCAAACGGAGGCATCTCCATCACTGCTTCAAACTGCCCCATTTTATCTTCACTCACTGCATAAGGACCTTTAGAAAAGTCATTTAACGACAAGTGAGAAAACTTCTTCTTGAAGTGACCTTGAAATGCATCAATATCAGCCTGAACAACTGACGACTGCTGTGCCGAAAATACAGTAGTTGAGCTTAATAAAGCCACTACTGCCATTGTTGTTATAATTTTTTTCATTATTCCCTCCTTAATAAAAAACAGGATTACTTGGACTTTGCAGTCTTAGAGCCTGTTTTACCTTTATTATCCTTATATTTAAGTTCAATTGTGTCACCCTTAACACCCGCAACTTTAAACTTAAAGTACGGGTCTTTAGACATTGAACTACCAATATCTGCATCAACCACTTTATTGCCATTGTGCAATATAACCATGTGGTCAATGTGGTTTGCAGGAACTAATTTACCTTTTTTCTTACGAAGACCAGTTTCCATTGGGTGTTTAATTAACGCTTTAATACTGATAACGCCTTTTCTAGCTTTTGGCTTTAATTTAATCTTTGCCATAATAGTTTCTCCTAATTATAATTAATATATTGAATTAACCGCCGCAGCCGCCAATAGTTACTTTAACTTCTTTCGTTACTTTAGTGGTAGAACCACCTGCAGTAACCAGCGCATCTACTGCTGAAGTTTTACCCATCTTAACACGGGTAGAAATAAAGCCAACTGCACCAAACAAATTAAATGAAGCCACCAATGGCGTGCTATTTTCTTTTACCAAGAAAGAAATATTAGTTACATCACTTATCTTAGAAGCATTTACTTCCATTGGTACCTTTGCACCATTCTCAGCAATCTCAGGGGCTTTGAATTTAAATGAACCTTTACCTGCACTTGCTACATTTGATACTGCTGTATTTGACAAACCTTTGAATTTCGCTGATGCAGCGAAAACTGTTGACGGTGTTAGCAAGCCTGCACCTACTGCTGTTGCAACTGCAGAACCTGCTATTGCACTTTTTAAAAATAATCTTCTTTCCATTTTAACTCTCCTTGTTTATAGTGAATGAATAAAATCTGTAACTGAATCGACTTGCTTTTCAGTTAAAATTTTATGCTTGCCCATTGGTGGCATTAAAGAATTTGGATTCTTAACGGTTGCATCCCAAATTTGTGCTCTCAAAACCGCTCTATTTGGAAACCTTGCTTTCATTGCAACAAGTGGTGGTGCAACATTACCTGGCTGCGTACCACCCTGAATGTTATGACAACCTAAGCAATTACCGTGACTTCTACTAAATGCAGGGGCACAGCCTTCAACATTCGCAGGATATGTTTGTTTACACAATTTTGCCGCCTTCTTTAGTGCTTTCTCTTCCTTCTTACCTGCATAAGAAGGTGTTGCAAGAATTGCGATACTTACTACTGCGGATAATACTAATGTAGAAAAATGTTTGTTTTTAATCATTTTTTCTCCTCTTTATTTAAAAAATAAAAACCTTTAGCTGACTCTATAGGAACAACCAGATAGCCATAATACCTATATTGCAAACGAACGCAAGACTATCATTAAAACATAATATTACGATATATTAAACTTGTTCAGCGGCCTTAATAAGCGCACGCGCCTTATGCATGGTTTCATCCCACTCAGATTGTGGCACTGAATCATACACAACCCCTGCGCCAGCCTGAACATAGAGTTTTTTATCCTTGATGACTGCGGTACGAATGGCAATTGCCATATCCATGCAACCGTGCCAGGAAAGATAACCAATCGCACCTGAATAAATATTGCGCTTAAGTGGCTCAACCTCATTGATAATTTCCATAGCACGGATCTTAGGTGCACCACTAAGTGTACCTGCTGGAAAAGTAGCTCTCAATACATCAATCGCACTCATACCATCTTGCAAGCTACATTCAACATTTGACACAATATGCATCACATGTGAATATCGTTCAATTGACATTTTATCGGTTAACTTCACACTGCCTATTTTGGCAATTCGACCCAAATCATTTCTACCTAAATCAATGAGCATTAAATGCTCAGCAATTTCTTTCTCGTCTGCCAATAAATCTTTTTCCAACGCTAAATCTTCTGCTTCATTACTACCGCGCTTGCGTGTACCCGCCAAAGGTCTTACTGTGGCTGTGTTGTTAGCATCAAAACGCGTGAGAATTTCAGGTGATGAACCGACAATTGCACTGTCACCTAAATTCAGATAATACATATAAGGTGATGGATTCAAAAGGCGTAATTGGCGATACAACTCCACAGGTGGTGCACTGAATTTGCTACTCAATCGTTGTGATGGTACCACTTGCATCACATCACCTGCAACAATATATTGTTGAATTTTTTCAACCGTAGTTTTATAATTGTCTTCACCGAAACTTGAGACAAAATCTTGCTCTTTTAAATTATCTGATTGATACTGTTCGCGCTTGTATGGCACTTGGATTTTGTTTGAAATTTCCTCTAATCGTGCTTGTGCATCTTCATAGTTTTGCGTGTCTGGGTTAATATGAGTAATGATAAATGCTTGATTCAGAACATTATCAAATACCACCAAATCATCAGACACCATTAACAAAATATCAGGCATACCCAATTCGTCTTGTTGGTTAATTTTGGCTAATTTTGGCTCGATATAACGAATGATTTCATAACCAAAATAACCAACCAATCCACCATTAAAATCTGGCAATTCATCTATCTTCGGTACTTTGTACTGACTTAAATATTCTTCAACCCACATCAATGGGTCATCTACCTTATTTGACTCAAGTAATTCACCTTGATACTCAATACGCACATCATAGTCAAAGACTTTAATAACAGTTTGCGCATGCAAACCAATCATTGAATAACGACCCCATTTCTCTCCACCTTCAACCGATTCAAAAAGATAAGAATAAGGATTGTTAGCGAGCTTCAAATACAAATCTAATGCTGTATTTTCATTTGTATCAATCGAAATAGTTTTGTAAACAGGAATATGGTTATATCCATCAGCTACCGTTTTATCAAAATTCGCTTTATTCATGGTGAGACTCCCGTATTAACCCAATAAAATTTATAAAACAACACCTTTCCCACCAAAAACTCGGTAAATAGCTAGCTATTATTCTCATTTTTAGATAAAAATGCGCTATTTTCTGCATTCCCTAAATCACACTGGATTAATACAAGAGCCTCAAGCGTATTTTATATTAAAAGAGACCTTTGCATAAATAGGAATCATCATCAGAAACCCACTTTTCACCCAATTGGTGATTTTTTTAAACCCAGCCTTAGCCCTGCTAGAATAAGGTTTAAAAAAACTCATCAATTGGGTGAAAATTGGCTTTTGCCAATCATCCCTATTTAGTCGCCCCTTAAAAACCCACCCCAACCAAACCAAACCAAACCAAAACCACCCATTTTGCCAACCATCCAAATCAACAAAACTGCTTTTTATCCAACACCACAAAAAACCTTAGGTATTTTACAAAAAATAAGCCCAGTTTTTGCCAAAACAAAAAAGG
>NZ_CDSC02000256.1 GCF_001298715.1 Bathymodiolus azoricus thioautotrophic gill symbiont | reverse complement strand
GCCCTTTAAGTTTGTACAAGTTTTCTTTTGACTGTTTTAAGCATCTCTAAAAACTCTGATGAATTTTTTGCAATCTAAGATGGATCTACACGGTTTATAATTTGGGTAATTACAACCAACATAACCTTATTCTTTCCAATATTTGACAATCCAAGGTGCTGGCTGAATATGACGATACCATTTACCGCTAATACCTTTAATCGCCTCAGGTGGGTTAGGCAAACCATGGAAAATAATGACTTTTGCACCCTGAGGAATAAATGGTGCTTTAAACCAAGATTTTATCCACGATGGGCAGCAACGATATTTAAAACTTGGCACCCACTCATCTTGCCAATATTTAAGTTTTCCCAATTTGTGAATCTCTCGTGATAAATAAGCTTGCTCATGGCGAACTTCGCTTTTTACTTGTTCTGAATTTTGCTCAAAGTGAGATAATATTTGTGAGTATTGTCCGATTTCAAAACGAAATACGGATGAGTTGCCTTCAATTTTTGTTGGATTTTTCTTGTCATGCGCAATTAGAAAATCGCCTTTAACCGTAAAAAAGGCATCAATATTATCAACGATAACCACATCCAAATCCAAAAACAAAGTTTTGCCATTCAATCCACCAAAGCCCTCCTTAAAAACAGTAAGTTTGCGCCATCCTCGCTCAGGTGTATCAGCCAAATTAACTGGCAAGTCTAGTTCTGGCAATGGTTGTATCTCCACTTCATTGCGAATACCGCTACCATCCTCAGTAAAACACACAAATCTAAAGGGTATTGATAGATTGCGACTCACCATAGCATACAAGCGATTGACATATTCTGATGGGAACTTGTCACCCCATTTCATGCAAATGATATTTACGCTATTCATGGTTGATTGCACCTAAGCTTTTGCTTAGACAACTACCCTCTTTAACGCGTTTACACCAAGTGGTACTTGCCAGATACCACTCAATGGTTTTTTTAAGTTCTGTAGTGAGTATTTTTTTTGAATTCATTTTGGTATTTTATCAGACATAAAAAAATATTTGACACCTCAAACTGAACTCAAACCAGCGACAAACGGATTAACAGCCTGAGTTAAAACCCTTAAACCGTGATATTAAAGCATTTTATGATGCAACAAGGGTTTAGTTTATTAATAACTCATTGCGTCTCTTTAATTCTTTTTAGTGTTTTTTACAGAAATACGATGATGAAAGTCATTATTATTTTTTCGTGGAAGTTGTGATTTTAATGTGTTCCCTGCTCTAGAATAAGGCACTAAATGTTCTTCTCCGTTGCCTATTAAGTCACTGCGTCCCATTTGCCTTAATGCCTGTCGTAATATGTCCCAGTTTTTAGGATCGTGATAGCGTAAAAAGGCTTTATGCAATTTGCGTTGTTGACCACTACGCGGTGTTTTTACTGCTTCTGACTTTCGGGTAATTTTTTTGAGTGGATTTAATTCACTGTGATACATAGCAGAAGCTATTGCCATAGGGGTGGGAATAAAGGCTTGTACTTGATCTGGCTTAAATTGATTGCGTTTTAACCAAAGTGCTAAATTTAGCATGTCTTTATCCGTGGTTCCAGGGTGTGATGAAATAAAATAAGGGATTAAGTATTGCTCTTTTCCCGCTTGCTTGGAATAGCGTTCAAATAATGTCTTAAATTGATAATAAGAACCAATACCTGGCTTCATCATTTTTGATAAGGTGCTGTCTTCTGTATGTTCAGGTGCAATTTTTAAACGCCCGCCAACATGGTGAGTGACCAGCTCCTTAATGTATTCAGGGTCACGCACAGCTAGGTCGTAACGCAAGCCTGAAGCAATAAAAATACGCTTAACGCCTTTTAATTGTCGTGCACGACGATACAGCTTGGTAAGCGGTTTGTGGTTGGTCTCAAGGTTGGGGCAAATGCCCGGATAAACACAGGAAAGACGACGACAAGACGCTTCTATTTTTTCATCTTTGCATTTCAGGCGATACATATTCGCCGTTGGTCCACCAAGGTCGGAAATATTGCCTTTAAAATCCTTATCTGTATCACGAATCGTTTCAATTTCACGAATCACCGAATCCTCTGAACGACTTTGAATAATGCGCCCCTCATGCTCGGTAATAGAACAAAAAGTACAACCACCAAAACAACCACGCATAATATTAATCGAAAAACGAATCATATCGTAAGCTGGGATCTTCAACTTTCCATAAGTAGGATGTGGTTTGCGTGTATAGGGCAATTCAAACACACTATCAAATTCTTGCATTGACAGAGGAATTGGCGATGGATTTAACCAAACATCACGCTCACCATGACGCTGCACCAAAACGCGTGCATTGCCCGGATTTGTTTCTAGGTGAAAAACACGCGATGTATGCGCATATAGATAGCGATCTTTTGCCACCTGTTCAAAAGAAGGTAGACGGATAACGGTACTTTCTCGCTTTAACCCTTTAGTACGCTGGTCAAAATGAATAACTTGCTCCGCCCCCTGATTGGGATCAATCTGACTAAATTTGACCTGATTGCTTTTATTGTCACAACTTTGTTTATCGTTACTGGATGTATCTACATAAGGGTCTGTTTGTGGATGAGTCAGACTTTTATCCGTATCAATTTTACTTGAGTCTAAAACCGTCCAGCCTCTAGGGATTCCTTGTTGCATATAAGCTGTACCACGAATATTGGTAATTTGCTTTATATCTTCACCCACTGCAAGACGATGTGCGACCTCAACTACAGCACGCTCAGCATTCCCAAAAATCAGTAAATCAGCTTTGGAATCAGGCAAAATAGAACGGCGAATAGTTTGCGACCAGTGGTCGTATTGAGCAATACGCCTTAAACTGGCTTCAATACCGCCAATGATAACAGGAATGCCTTTGTATGCCTCCTTGGCACGCTGAGTATAAACAGTGGTCGCACGATCAGGGCGCTTTCCTGCAATAGCACCTGCAGTATAAGCATCATCAGAGCGTGGTTTTTTCTCAGCGGTGTAATGATTCACCATAGAATCCATATTACCCGAAGTGATGGCAAAAAATAAACCAGGCCTTCCTAGTTGACGAAAGTCATTTGCAGAATGCCAATCAGGCCGAGAAATAATCCCCACACGAAACCCTTGAGACTCTAGCAACCGACCAATAATCGCCATGCCAAAACTAGGATGATCTACATACGCATCCCCTGTAATGATGATGATATCGCAACAATCCCATTCTAACTCGTTCATTTCTTGACGAGACATAGGCAACAATGGCGCAGGAACAAGTTTTTTCTTATAGGGCCAAAATTTTGGGTAAGAATGGATATTTTTAGGCGATGATAACATGGTGCTAAAGTATACAGGAACAAAACGATAGTTTAATAACGCACATCCTAGGATACACTTCTAAAAAGATGTGTATCCAATATAGTTACAATCAAACATAAAAAAAGCCTATCTCAAGAGATAGGCTTTATGAA
>NZ_CDSC02000268.1 GCF_001298715.1 Bathymodiolus azoricus thioautotrophic gill symbiont | reverse complement strand
GAAAAGTAGTGCAAGTAGCAAGCATTATGATGTTTTAAGAGGATTAAAAGAAGATCTTCAAAGGGCTAAGGCGCTAGAATCAGGACCCCTGAAGACGAAAGTTTTTGAAAAAATGGCTAACGATTTAGACAGGCATTTGTCAGGTCGAGAAACAAAGTACCAAAAACAGTTTGATAAGTTAAGCGCAATTGCACAGAATTGTGCAGAGAATACTCTTACCTATCATTTGGAAAATAGATTTAATAAGGGTGAGCTGGATATTGATGTAAGCGTAGATATGTTAAAAGACATTGCTGGCTTGAGTCTTGGAGATCAACTTACACGCATTGAAAGTGCTAAAAGTGAATTTGAAAGGTTGCTAAGTCAAGATGAGATTAACCTTGCTAAAAATGCAGCTCGCAAAGCTTGGGCTAAGGTATGTGTGAGAAAGGCATCAGAGATTGCTAGTGATATTACAAAATCTCAACGAGCGTTAAATGCATGGGAGAGAAGAACAGTAGTAAACCAGCTCGAAGTTTCTCCTGGCCCTAGGGACACACATTATGTTGTTGTTCAGTTAGAAGATGCTACAGATGTAGTAAAAAGTTCGGCAGACATAACAGGCAAACATTCTAAAAATTCCACACTTATACAAATGGATAAAGAGGGTGGTTACCGGACTGTGCATGGACCTAAACTACACGAAATAAAAGCAGATAATATTAAAATACTATTTGTTGGACATGGTGATGAAAAATTAGAGAAATCAGGAGGTAGAACACCCAGTGAGATTGTTGACATTGTTGCCACATTAAGAGGCATTTTACCCGTTCAATCAAGTATTGACACGGTCGCTATGAAAGGGTGTTATTCAGGCGCTGATTTTAGTAGAGATATCGCAATGGGACTGAAACTAAGGAATATTGAAACTACTAAGGTCAGCTCTAGATTAGGTGTGTCAAAAATAGAACAAAGCGGTAGAGTAATGGTTGACAATCGCTATCATCTTGACGAAGGAAAAGTTGTCTGGGGCTACAAAGACGGCGAATTAACTCGACTTGACCCTTACACAGACGACAATTATCATTTTGTTGTTTCTGTGGGTGATGATGGTTCGCTACAACTAAATAGATCGATAGAAGGTTTGAAAGGTGAGTTAAAAATTCGTGTTATGGCAAGTGGTTTTAATGCTACTGTGGCAGCACTGAAAAAACTAGAAAATCAACTGCCTGATGGCACCTCAATGGCACAAATAAACATAAAAATGGGTCGTGGCAGTGCAGACTGGTATGCCACACATGGTGCGTTTGGTTACTCGAGTCGTGTGACTAATTTAAGTAGCAGGTTCAATGCAGATGTATTGGCATACAGTCCTTCAGGTCCAAATAGAGGCTCATATGCTTATCATTATGTACATGGTGCAACAAGAGTAGATGGACTAGTAGGAGCGAATGGGGTGAACTATAGTTTTGTATTTCACGATATGCCCCCCTCAGACTATGTTAGTTTTACCTACAAAAAAGACAGATCTACTGTTTCATACAATTTTGCAAAAAGACCCAATATTGACAAGATAATTCTAGCCAGAATAGGCTCAGATAGTTACTCTAAGCAAGAATTGTTGGAACAATTTAAAAGTGCAATAAATCTGATTAAGGGATCTGTCTCTAAAATAGAAATTATG
>NZ_CDSC02000328.1 GCF_001298715.1 Bathymodiolus azoricus thioautotrophic gill symbiont | reverse complement strand
AGATACAGATATTTAATAATAAAGATTACAATACATATTGTCCTTTAGGCTCCTACTATTGAACGAGCTGATCATTTAAATTGTTCATAAAAAGTACAGACTACATACTTCTTTTCTTTAGATCATACAAGCTTCCTGTCTCCCTTTTAAAAGCTGACTCTACTTGATTCTAAATGATTGTATCAGTACATGGTAAAACAAATAATTGGATACTAGAAAAACAATCTTCAAGAAAAAGAGAAAATGATAATTAATAAGTCTACCTCTAATAATAACTGTCTTCATCATTTATCTACACGTAGAGAGACTTCACTGAGGTTTATTTTCATTTTTGTATTTGCTTCCCCCTAGTTTCTACTTTATATCCCTAGATGTGCTACACCCCACATTGTACCTACATCACCCTGGTTCTCTACTTATTTAAACCCTACCTCAAATAATGGAATTATGCCAATTTGCAATTTAAAATGTTTTTATTTTAAAGTAAAAAAAATCTCCAAAAAAATGTTGATGCTTCGTCATCGAATGTCCATGAATAGTTTTTCTTAATTTCCTAAAAAAAACTGTTCTAAATAAACAATTGATAGTAAACTGTGTTAACTTATAATTTCTTTAAATCTAATTGACATACCAAAACATAATCTAAAGAGCTTATTTACAAAATCCTACTGACACAGTTACCCACTTATAGTAAAAGTCTCTAATACAATATAATATGATGGATCTTCTTAACACATTCATTTGTGGATTACAAAACAAAATAACATGTTACTGAAAAACTAGAGGCTCACCTGAACCTACATAGCTCACCTGAACAAACATTTATCTAAAGATAACAACTGTACATTTCATTATCGTTTTGGCGGAGTATCAACTCTTATTTATGCTCTTACAGTTAACTTTTACAATAAGCAGATTCCGACTTGAAATAAGGCAAGTTTGGTCTATTGAAGAATGTTCTATTTTTAGTAATGCTGGCTATCATTGATGGAGTTCAGACCTATCAGATACATTTTCGAATGGGGACCATACAAGGACTATTCCTACAAGGTTTGGTTAAAAAGCACATAAAAGTGTCAGAAAAGAAATTTTTTTAAATGAATTTTTTGCTTAAATATACCTCATTTCCATAATCAGCAAAAATCGGCAATGGCATAAACTTAAAGAAAAAAAACACAATATATGTTAAAGAGCTCAAAATTATGCCCTACAGTTAAAATTTCTCTAATCAAATAAAGCGGTTATGGCCCATTTAAGAATTTTCTATTTTTAGTGATGGAGGCCACCTTGATGGAGTTCAGACCTATTAGATACTATTCAGATTGGGAACCATCCGAGGACTATTCTTGTAAAGTTTGGTTCATATTGGCCCAGTGGTTTCAGAGGAGAAGATTGAAATGTGAACAACTAAAAGAGACAGATGACAAAAGCTCACCTTAAGTTTACTATAAACATATTTTATTTGCCAAATATCAAACAAAATGGATTAGACACAAGTTAATCTAACTTATGAAGTCTTTAATCAAATGAGCTAAATATCTAATGATTCAAAGCCATAATTACCAAAGTCTCTGCTGACAATTTTCACCTTTTAGTGATCATTAATCAATAAAAACAACTTTTGTTCTAATAACAATCATCCATATTAGACAAATATTGTATTCACACTAAGTCAGGAAATATTCTGAATTTGTCTCAACACCAGTAGACCTTGTTCATTTATATATCTTCATGTTTCTAGACTGGAGGACACAAAATAATATCTAGTTTTTAACTTAACATCAACTTTCACCAACATTTTCTTCATTTTCATACTTTTACAGCCACATAAAATAGAAATCGTGAGCCACATCAGAAATAATGTTAGCCAAATGAAATGTGAAATAGAAATTGTAAGTCACAAGAAATAGAAAGTGTGAGCCGCATGTTATAGAAAGTGTGAGCCACATGTAATAGAAATCATTCAGTCCAAGAAAACAGAAACTGAAACTGAAAGTACAATAAAATCTAAATCAACATTAAGAATGACATAATTATGCAGGTCTCCTTTTATCTATGAATCTCTTAACACCTAAGATACTTTACTGACCCTCCAACCTTGTACCCCTGTGCCAGTGCATACAATTAATTATTTGAGCTGTCAAACGACTTGAATACCCGAGATCACATGATAAAGACTCAATGTGCCTACCCACAATCTATACAATGTTTTAATAGCTTAATAATTAAAACCAAAAATAAAACATTCAATCTTTCACAATATCACAAAAAAACATAGTTCTTAAAAGTTTTTTCTCACAAATTAACAAATAAAAATCTGAGGCATTTACAGGAAATGTAGAGGTACGAAATGGTGTTTCACCTGAAATTAGTTTATACCACAGGTGCTAGACACTATATCAATATTAATTCCATAAGGTCAACGAGAAGAAATTAAGTACTATTGACATGATTTTCTACTTTCTGACCTTGTAGAAATGATATTGATATAGTACTTTTTAAGTGTCTGTGGTTTATACATGAAATAAATTTTACCAGGTATTTCAAAATATACGAAAATTTACTTTATTCACAAATTTCTATCATGTCTAAAAATATATGTTTACCCTCAATTTTGGTTAAACTT
This sequence comes from Bathymodiolus azoricus thioautotrophic gill symbiont, assembly GCF_001298715.1. Lineage (GTDB taxonomy): Bacteria > Pseudomonadota > Gammaproteobacteria > PS1 > Pseudothioglobaceae > Thiodubiliella. The sequence goes on along the minus strand of NZ_CDSC02000328.1, from coordinate 445 downwards.
ATATGAACTGGGTGTAAATTTGGATTTCAAGTCAAATTTGCTCATGCAGAAATGATTCTTTGAAAAAAAGATGAATCAAATTTTATTTTTGCTGTTAACACACACCCTAGCAACAAGAAAGATTGCATAAATAAATATCATATGTACTTTCAAGCAACTAAGTCAGCACATTCCCTGAAAATGTATAATGTACAATATCACTACGACTGCTGAAAGACAAAACAATTAACATGATTCAAGATCTGAGTTTCAGTTTTTATCATATGTGTTCAGATTCCAGCTTAAATATTTCAGTTGACTGTTAATCATAGCTTCAACCTTCAACCTTCAACCTTCAATAAAAGAGATGGGATGCAGCCTGTGTCAATGTCTTCAATTTTTTAATTAATGGATTATTTCTTTAATTAAAGAAGAAACACACCTTCAACATTTGTTTCATTTCACT
>NZ_CDSC02000338.1 GCF_001298715.1 Bathymodiolus azoricus thioautotrophic gill symbiont | reverse complement strand
ATTAACATAGACATGGTAGTTGTCTTTCCTGCACCATTATGTCCTAACAATTACCTGTGAGCATAGACATGGTAATGGTCTTTCAGGCACCGCTATGTCCTGACAATTACCTGTTAACATATACCGTAAATCGGGAAATTTTGGTGTAGGTTAATTTTGGCCTTTTTTCTCCAAAAGAGGGTTGTTTTATTTTGGTGTGTGAAATTTTGGCCATTTTCGTTTCTAGTGTGTTTAATTTTGGCCACTTTTGGTTACCATGTGTTTAATTATTTTGTCAGTTAATTCAGAACGTAAATGGAAGCGTTCTCATTTCACTACGTTTTTACTGTTACTTACCGGATATTTTGATAAAAACCAAATCGATTATGGATAAATTGTGATATCTATTAAAACTAAAAATTTAAATATTTAAACAGCATAAAGTAAAATGCATTTAATATAAGAAAAAACAACAAATTTGAAATAATAATTTTGCACTGGTATTAATCATCGCTTTTACAGGTACACAGTCTTATTATAACGGCCAGTACATGTATTTGTTTACACAACAATTTTATATAATAAACAGATCAAAGGTTACAAAAAATGTATATGACAGATCACAATTTTATAATTGGATTTTGTACCTGTAAATCTATTTGATTATTGACTGTGCATTTTATGTTGTTATAAATAAAACAGATTAGACACTAATTACATGTTTATAGATTTTTCTTTTTTCTATAGGTAATTGTCATTTTACTGATATTTGACATTTTGTTGATTGAATAAATTTTATTGGTATTGCATGGTTTTTATCAATGTACTTTATTTACCTTTAATTTCTCTCTTGTCATTCAAACC
>NZ_CDSC02000149.1 GCF_001298715.1 Bathymodiolus azoricus thioautotrophic gill symbiont | reverse complement strand
AAAATGTTCATAAACGCAGTAAGGTTTGGTTGTGTATAAAAGGGATGTGGTTCACAGGGTCGTCTTTTGTGTTTTCACCCAATGGGTGAAACGGTTTTTTGGTTGAAATCATTATACCAGTTGGGGTTTGTGTGTTTTTTTGATTTCTATTTTTGGATTAGGGAATGTAATTTTAGTAAAAGGAGGCCTTACCTTCTGGGCGGGTTTTAAAACGACGATGAATCCATAGATACTGCTCAGGCGCTTTGAGAATTTGTATCTGTAATATTTGATTGTTGGTGGTGGCATTTTGTAAGGCATCTGATGATGGGTAATCGCTAAGCGCCCGGTAAAATTCTAATTCATAACCTGATTTATTGCGTGAGAAAGATAACGGAATGACGACAGTATTATCAATTTTTGCCAGTTTTGCAGTGGCATTAATGGTTGCAGTTTGTACGCCAAAAAATGGTGCAAAAGTAGAATGTTTGGCGCCAAGGTCTTGGTCAGGTGCATACCAAATTGGTAAGCCAGATTTAAGCGTTGTGATAAGCGTTCTTGAATCTTTGGCTTTGATCATGGTTGAACCATGCCTCATAAATTGTTTGGTCATTTCTGCGTCAAATAGTGCATTGTTTTGTGGGCGGTAGACATCGGCAAATTTAAAATTTTGTAGTAGCATTCTGCCACCAAGCATCATAGTGGTGAAGTGTCCGACCAGTAAAATTACATTTTTTTTCTGGTCTAAGGCGTCTTGTAAGATTTGTGTATTTTTGATGTGATAGCGCTTTTTAAGGGCAGCATTCCCCATATAAAAACAGTTTGCTGATTCAAAAAAAGCAATACCCAGCGATGTAAAATGCTGTTTAACCAGCTGTTTAACTTGTGATTTGTTTCTATCAGGAAAGCATTTGCTGATATTAATAAAGGCAATTTTTTTGAAGCGGGGTAGTATCAGATAGAGTAGCTTGCCAAAAACAGTGCCGATAGCGACTTGCACAGTAAATGGCAATTTAGCACCCAGCTTCATTAGTAGAATGAGAATCCAAGTTGGGATAAATTTAGGATGATAAAAATTTTGTTTTTTCATTAAAATACAATTCTTAAGTATGCCTTATATTAGTCAAAATTTTATTAATGACCTGCCCAATCAAATTGATATTGTTGATTTGATTGCCAAACGCATTGTGCTTAAAAAAACAGGAGATGGTTATCGTGGAGCTTGCCCTTTCCATGGTGGTAAAAATTCTAATCTTTCTGTTAGCGCTCAAAAGCAATTTTATCACTGTTTTAAGTGCGGTGAGAGTGGTGGTGCTATTAATTTTGTGCAAAAGTACGATAATTTAAGTTTTGTTGAAGCGGTTGAAACAATCGCCAATGAATTTGGGCTTGCTATTGAATACGACAAAAGCAGTAAGCCAGTTGACCCTAAGCTTGAACGATATCGCGACTTATCGAAAAAAGTTAGTGATTTTTATAGGCAACAACTTAAAGTTTCACCTGCCAAAGACAAGGCAGCCTCTTATGCAAAAAATCGAGGCATCAGTGATGAGATTGCCAAGCGTTTTGAGTTGGGTTTTGCCACACCTGGTAACAATGATTTGTTGCTTAATTTTGAAAAAACAGAGCAATCAATTACTGATTTAAAGGCTTTGGGTTTGGTTAAAACAGGCGAATATGGTGATTATGATTTTTTCCGTGATCGTTTAATATTTCCTATTCATAATAGCAAGGGCAGTGTCATTGCTTTTGGTGGCAGGGTGTTTGATAATACTGCTAAAGCCAAATACCTTAATTCGCAAGAAAGTCCAATTTTTTCTAAATCTCGAGAGCTTTACGGGCTGTATCATGCACGCAAATACTCGCGTAAGATGGATTATATTTTGGTGGTTGAAGGGTATATGGATGTGGTGGCACTACACCAATCTGGTATTACTAAAGTAGTAGCAACATTGGGCACAGCAACCACCACTGAGCATTTGAAAACATTAGCGCGAACCACCAATACGATTGTATTTTGTTTTGATGGCGACGATGCAGGTCGTGCAGCTGCATGGAAGGCATTAAAGATTACCTTGCCAGTGGTTAAATCTGGATTGTTGGTTAAGTTTTTATTCCTGCCTGATGGTGAAGACCCTGATACTTTGGTTAAAAAAGAATCTGCTAAAGCATTTGAGCAGCGCATTAATAAAGCAAAGATGTTGTCAAAGTTTTTGTTTGACCATGTGAAGACACAAGTGGAATTTGATACTATTGAAGGAAAAACCCTATTCTTAGAAAAAGTCTCAGCATTAATTGCTTTAGTGACTTATGATGCGTATCAAGAGCAGTTACTTGAAGGCATTTCACAAGTTGTAGGGCAAAGCATTGAACAGGTTAAAAGTGTCTTTATTAAGCAAGCAAAAAAAGTGCAAACACAGCAAATTCAGGCGCAACAAATACAGACGCAAGTGCAGGTACCATCTAATATGGAATACGAGGATGCGATGCCATCTTTTGTAAATGATGATTACGAGCATCGTTATGAGTCAAGCCCTACACCACGAGAAAATAATTCCGTTAAAGTATTGATGGGAAGAATGATCAGTTTGCTGCTTAATTACCCATTATTAGCCGATGAAAATGGTGTTGCTGAAGAGAGGATACGAAAGATTGAAAAATCAGAAGTTTTGTTAAAGTTAGTACGCGAAGCAGAGGTAGAAGATGAGATTACTAAAGAACAGTTGATTCATCTTTTTAAAGCCAAGCCAGGTATCCAACAGCGCTTACAAGAGTTGAGCGTGTTGGAGCCATATTTGAGTGAAGTTCAAGCTAAAGATGAGTTTTTATCTGCATTAACTAAAATTGAAAAACATCAATCCATTAGCAAGGTAAAAGGAAAAATAGCAAGTGCAAATACTGAGCAAGAGCAACGAAAAGTGATGGAAGGTATTCAAAAAAATAAATCTTAAAGGCTACCAGAGGCACCCTTAAATAAACTGAAATTA
>NZ_CDSC02000317.1 GCF_001298715.1 Bathymodiolus azoricus thioautotrophic gill symbiont | reverse complement strand
TAATATAGTCCTGCAACTCTCAGATAATGAGACCGTTAGAAATGCCACAAATGCCCTAACCAGCAAACACCCAGACAATAGTTATATTGCCAAAATGAACGACAATGGCAAACTCACAGTTTATGATTTAAGTGGCAACGAAGTCAGCCTTAATGTCAATGGCAAATACCGTATCAATGTAGTGGCTCACGGATCTGAAATGGCAGCAATAGGTGCTGAACAACTCGCTACCTATATCACCGAATTACAAACAAAACTTAGAATAGAACAAACAGAGCAAGGTCGTATTGCCTTAGTGGGTTGTGAAACAGACAAACCCTCTTCAAGTGGCACTTCAACTGAAATTACCTCTTTAGCACAATTAGTTGCACAAAGATTGTATGACGGCGGTAATGGCACCATCAACGCCGAAGTAACTGGCAGAACAACACAAATAGAAGTCAATGCGAATGGCACCAAAACCATGCTAACAGGAGGAACCAAGACAGTTTATAGCTGGGATACAGATAAAGGAGAAATAAGCCAAAAAACTGAAACGGTTAAAAACCACAGTGAAGCGCTAAAGAACCCATTGATCAATCTTAATGAAGAAATACAAAGATTGGAAGAGTTGCTTAAGAGTAAAAAATTCACATCTAAAAAGCAAAGCAAGCATTCTGATCTTTTATCTGACACTCTTCATGCTTTTCGTGTAATACGAGAAAATGAATTGGGCTTCTACCATTCTGAACTAAAGGCATTAAAGTTGAATTTTGATGAGCATTTAAGAACAAACCCAAATTCAGAAATTATAGGAGAATTAAACAGGGTAAACGCTGTTTTGCAAGATTTTATTACTGATATTGAACAAGATTTAAGAAGAACAGAACTAGAGCAGTCCGTGCTACTTGTGCGTGAAAAATACGAAGCAGCCAAAGTGCTGGAAGTTGGTGATAAAGTTAAAAAATTAAAGAAAACGCATGAATGGTTCTTGGATCTTGCAAGTCGCAGCCCTGAAATGCGTGAACAATTAAAACACGATATATTGACTGTAAAATATGAGATTCAAGTGGCTGAGGAGTCCCAAGCTAAACTTGAGAAATGGGAGGTAGGGAACATAAGACAGGACCACATTACAGATCCATTTGTAGGGTACACACGCCAAATTCTCATAACAACAACAGATGACTTAGAATTGATTCAAAATGAGATACGACTGGCAGAAAAATATCCAAACAATACCACTATTGTTCATATGGATAAAAATGGTAATTACAAAGTTGTATACGGACTTAAATTAGATCAAATACCAAAAGGCGATCTTAAGGTTATGATCAATGCACATGGTGAATTAGGCAGTATTGTAGACAGAAGTATTGAAGAAATTGCCGAATATATCAGCACTATAGAGCAGGCTACTGGTGAGGATTCTAGCGTAAGGAAAGTCAGTTTGGTTCCTTGTGACTTAAAGGGTGAGTATGCAATAAAACTTCTATCTAAGTTGCAAAAAAGAGGGATAAGTAACGCCAAAGTAAGTGTTAGACTTGTGAGTACAAGTGTGCTTCCAAATGGTAGAAAAATTGCGGTAGATTCCGCAGACGACTTTCGTGCAAGATATCGATCTGACATTTTTAAAAAAACTTATGCGTTCAATGAAAAGGGTGAAATAATTCCTGTGGATTCTTATACAGACGAGCATTATGATGTTACCCTTTCTATTGATAAAGATGGAAGTCCAAAAATAGAACGCATTTACGACAATAAACGCCTTAGTGAATTAAAGGGTGCGTTAAAAGTTTTTGTTAAAGCCAAAGGTTTTAGTGAAACTGAGCAAATGTTGCATCAGTTTAAAGAAGCACTGCCTTCAGATGCCTCTATATCACACCTCAACATCAAAACACCAAAAGATAACGACTGGTTTGATCAAGGTAGTGTGTTGAAACAAGGACAAGATTTAGACAAATTTGGTAGAGACCTTAATGTAAGTGTTGTGGTACACTCTAACCCTAGAGACAGTCAAGTATTAATGGCTGCTCGTAATAGAGATTCTGA
>NZ_CDSC02000257.1 GCF_001298715.1 Bathymodiolus azoricus thioautotrophic gill symbiont | reverse complement strand
TGCTAGGACAAGGTTTAAAGAAATCATCAATTGGGCAAAAATTGGATTTTGCTAATCATCCCTATTTATGCAAAGGTCTCCAGTAATTATTTCAATTAGCAATCAAGTTGTCTATAAATTATGCAGTTTCTGAGTATTGTCTTGGAGCCAAATATCCGCTTGCTTGCGTGTTGAAATCATACTGTCCAGTAGCTGATAAAAGTCTTTGCTGTGATTTTTGTGTGCTATGTGTGCTAATTCGTGGGCGATAACGGCATCAATAACCCACATGGGCGCCATCATTAGTAAGTAGTTAAGGTTGATATTATTTTGACTAGAGCAAGAACCCCAGCGTGTTTTTTGTGCTTTGAAGCGCACTTGGTTAAAGATTAAATTGTGTTTTTGACTGTAATATTCAAGCCTAGGTAGGGCGATTTTGATAAATTCTTTTTTGTAAAACCAATGGAAAGCGGCTGCGGCATCATAGATTGTGCTTAAGTAAAATTTTTTATTGTTTAAGCGTACAGGCACCTCAGTATTGTCTAATTTTAAAGGGTATAAGCAACCTAAAAATAAAAAATATTCCCCCGCTTGATAGTTGATTTTATCGGGTTTTGTTGCCCGTATCTGTGTTTGCTTGGTTTCAATCCAGAGCTGTTTTTCACAAATGAAACTTTCAATTTTTTTGACACTTAAGTGCATGGGCGCACGCACTGATAAGGCGCCGTCTTTATCAATTTGTAAAGACAGTGTTTTTCGTTTTGAGCGAATTAATTTATATTCAACCAACCCAAGTCCTAGCATTTTCAAACATTTTTATCCATGGGCTGCGCTCATCCCAATCTTTTGGGTGGTGTGAGTTTTGCACTGCTCTAATAACACGCTCTGGATGTGGCATCATAATAGTTACTCGCCCAGAGTCGTTGCTAACCCCTGCTACTGCATTGTCAGAGCCATTAGGGTTGTGTGGGTAGGATTGTGTTGGGTTGGTGCTGTGGTCAACATATTGCAAAGCGATGTTGTTTGATTGTTCACCTGTAAAAATAGCGCGACCTTCACCATGTGCAATGGCAATTGGCATGACTGAGTCTTGCATACCATCTAAAAAGATTGAATTACTTTTGCCGATTTTCACCGAAGAGAAGCGGGCTTCAAATTGTTCGGAGGTATTGCGTTTAAAAGTGGGGAAATGCGCACTACCAGGAATGATTTCACCTAATTGAGAGAGCATTTGACAACCATTACAAACCCCCAAAGCAAAACTCTCATTACGATTAAAAAAGGCTTCAAACTCCTCTTTAGCACGCGGATTATAAAGAATAGAACTCGCCCAACCACGCCCAGCACCCAGCACATCGCCATACGAAAAACCACCGCAAGCCACCAAGCCACTAAACTCAGATAACGAAAGACGGTTTTGTAAAATATCACTCATATGCACATCAACGGCTTCAAAACCTGCCTTGTCAAAAGATACTGCCATTTCAATATGCCCATTCACGCCTTGCTCACGCAAAATAGCAACTTTAGGTCTATGGGTTAGAATAACTGGCACTTGATTGACATCAAAACTTAGCTGTGTTTGCAACCCTGGGGTGTCTTGTGCTATTGCGTCAAATTCTTCTTTGGCACACTTAGGGTTGTCTCTAAGTTTGGCAATCTCGTAGGAGGTTTTGCTCCACAGTTGTTGCAGTGCACTGCGTTTTTTACTGAAGTTACCAATATTAATGGTATCAGTATTATTGATTGTGGCAATGGTATGTATGCAGTTTGCTAATCCAGCTTTAGACAAGGCGTTTATCACCGACACTTTGTTGGCGTTACTTACCTGAATAACACAGCCTAATTCTTCATTAAATAATGCATTGATATCGTCATTTATAATATCTAAACCGCAGTGAGAGGCAAATGCCATTTCCAGTAGCGTGGTGATAACACCACCATCGCTGCGGTCATGGTAGGCACTGATTAAATCGTCTTTATTAAGTTGGTTTATGGTGGTAAAAAAGTTTTTAAAGAGCGTTGAATCATCAAGATTGGGTGCATCAACACCGATTTGATTATAGACTTGCGCTAAGCACGAGCCACCCAGTCGATTTTGACCTTTGCCTAAATCAATCAGTAGCAACTCACCCTCTATGGAGGTATCCAATAGCGGGGTGATTTGTATGCGAACATCCGATGTTTTAGAAAATGCCGTAATGACAAGGGACAGTGGCGCGGTTACTGACTTGTCTTGTCCATTTTCTTGCCAAGTACTTTTCATACTCATGGAGTCTTTACCTACGGGTACGCTCAAGCCTAACTCTGGACATAAGTCCATACCCACTGCTGTTACTGCTTCAAATAATTTAGCATCCTCACCCACATGACCACTGGCACTCATCCAGTTGGCACTTAGGCTAATATGGGCAATGTCTTGTATATAACCACCCAACATATTGGTGAGTGCTTCACCGATTGTCATTCTGGCAGCGGCATTCGCATCACATAATGCGAGCGGTGCTCGCTCACCCAAAGACATAATTTCACCTTTGTAGCCTGTGTAATCGGAAGTAGAAATAGCGCAATCTGCCACGGGTACTTGCCACGGCCCAACAAATTGGTCGCGTGCCACCATGCCTGTGACACTTCTATCGCCAATCGTGATGAGAAAGTTTTTGCTGGCAACACTCGGTAGTTGTAATATTCTAGTGATCGCTTCGTCTAACTCAATAGTGCTTGTATCTAAGGCATTAAGGTTAATGGCTTGTGTCGTTGCATTAATCGTTGTTTTTGGTGGATTGCCAAGTAGCACTGCCATTGGTATTTGAATGGGATTATTATTAAATAATTCATCACTTAAAATCAATTCTTGTTCTTTGGTTGCCTCGCCCAATACTGCAAATGGCGCTCGTTCACGCTCGCAAAGTGCGCTGAATAATTCAAGGCTTTCATCGCTAATTGCAAGCACATAACGCTCTTGTGACTCATTGCACCAAACCTCTAATGGCGACATTTGCTTGTCATCGTTTGGAATATTACGCAGTTTAAATCGCCCCCCTTTGCCTGCGTCATTGACCAATTCAGGCAATCCATTAGATAGCCCACCCGCACCGATATCGTGAATAGAGATGATTGGGTTTTTATCACCTAAATTGGTGCAACGATCAATCACCTCTTGTGCGCGTCTTTCCATCTCTGGATTAGCGCGTTGTACTGAGGCAAAATCTAGGTCTTCGTTTTGTTCACCGCTATTAATACTGGAAGCAGCGCCACCGCCTAAGCCGATTAACATTGCAGGGCCACCTAGAACGATAATTTTGCTGCCTACAGGGATATTGCCTTTTTCAATATGTTGCGCTTGAATGTGCCCCAAACCACCTGCCAGCATAATAGGCTTGTGATAACCACGCACATCACCATTTGGTGTTGCTTGCTCATAAGTCCTAAAATAGCCCAATATATTTGGACGACCAAATTCATTGTTAAAGCTCGCAGCACCAATTGGACCTTCAAGCATAATATCAAGTGCTGAGACAATTTGATTGGGTTTGCCATAATCCACTTCCCACGGTTGCTGTGCACCGTTAATTTTAAGGTTGGAAACACTAAATCCACACAAGCCCACTTTTGGTTTTGACCCCTGACCCGTTGCCCCTTCATCACGAATCTCTCCACCAGAGCCTGTCGCTGCCCCTGGATGCGGGGCAATAGCGGTAGGGTGGTTGTGTGTTTCTACTTTCATTAAAATCGCTCTATGTTCGTTAGAGCTAACATATTTGCCATTTTCATCAGCATAAAAACGCTCACCTTCATAGCCTTCCATTACCGCTGAGTTGTCTGAATACACACTGAGCAAGCCTTCAGGGTGTTGATGATAAGTGTTGCGAATCATGGCAAATAGGCTTTTTGCTTGTTCAACCCCATCAATCGTCCAGTCTGCATTGAAAATTTTATGGCGACAATGCTCAGAGTTTGCTTGTGCAAACATCATCAATTCCACATCGGTTGGATTGCGTTTTAATTTTGTAAAATTATCGACCAAGTAATCAATCTCACCATCAGACAGTGCCAAGCCTAAGATGGTGTTGGCATACGCTAGTGCAGATTTACCCTTTGATAAAATATCAACACACTCAAAAGGGCGTGGCTCAAAGTCATCAAAAATACTGTGTGCTTCATCAATAAAGGGCAACTCAGACTCTGTCATCTTATCCATAATCACCAACAGAACTGCTTTTTTATCCGTGATGGCCTGATCAAAATGATAGATAATGCCGTGTTCAATGCGTGATATGCTGGTTAACCCACACAAGTGCAAAATATCACTGGCCTTAGATGACCAAGGCGAGATAGTGCCAAGGCGTGGAATGATAATAATTTGTGATTTTGTGTTAAATTCAACGCTTTGCTCATAACTGAGTAAGGCCTCTAAAGTTGTGGTTTCATTTTCGTTAAGTTTGTGCTTACAATGCGCAAAATGTACAAACTCCGTGCCAATTAATTCAACACCTACTTTAGAGAGTTTTTGGTTAAGTGCGTTTTGTTTAAACTGGCTCAGTGCTTGGATGTGTTGAATGGCTTTAATCATGGTATTTTCATCATTTAAAATATTTTTTGTTTAGGTTTTGTTCTTGTT
>NZ_CDSC02000388.1 GCF_001298715.1 Bathymodiolus azoricus thioautotrophic gill symbiont | reverse complement strand
CAAAGCCGCGATGCATATCTTTCACGCTAACACCTTGTTGAACCCAAAGTGCAGCTTTGGCATCAGTGTTGGCATCACTATGAGTATAAACATTATAAGTAATACCATTCTCAGTCTCGGTGCTTGTCTTGACAAAGCCTGAAATATTTATAGTGTCGCCACTATTGCTTAACACCTTAAGAATATTGGTGCTAGTAGAAGCAGCTAATAGATCATTTAGGTTGAGTTTCAAGGTGTTGTTGCCTGATCCCCTAATATCAATTATTTCAATATCTTGAATACGGGTATTGCTGATTTTGGTTAAATCCAAGGTTAGACCTGCACCGTCTAATTTAAGGGTGTCAACGCCACCACCGCCATCCACACGGGTGCGGTTGCCTGCACCGGTTTGCTCTAGTGCGCTGATATTGCTGGCGTTAATGAGAATACTATCTTTACCTAAGCCTGCGTTGAATACATCCATGCCACCGTTGCCTGTTAGGGTGTCGTCGCCTGCGCCAGCAACGAAGATTTCATCGCGACTGGTGCCTGTGAGTGTGTTGGCGTTTTTATCACCTAAATGGTCAATGGCGTATTTGGAATTAGCACCCAGTTTTGCTAGGTCTATGGCATCGGTGTCAATTTTGCCGAAGATAACATAGGATTTACCTGATTCATTGCCATTTGGGTCAGCTTTATAGGCACCCACAATCAAATCATCCAAGCCATCGCCGTTGACATCGCCTGCGCTGGAGACTGAGTGACCACTATAACCATTCACTGATTCGCCATTGACAACAAAGCCGCCTTTGCCAGCGGCAATGGCTGATAAATTAATGGCAGTATTATCTTGTTTGCCAAACACAACATACGATAACACAAAATACGATTTTCCTGCGCTTGACTTGCCGCTTGGATGGTCACCATAAGCACCCACAATTAAATCATCTAAGCCATCGCCGTTGACATCGCCTGCGCTGGAGACTGAGTAACCACTCTCATCACCCGCTAACTCGCCATTGATAACAAAACCACCTGTGCCAGCAACAATGGCTGATAATTCAATAGCATCGGTGTTGTCTTGCTTACCAAATACAACATACGATTTACCTGCGTTTAACTTACCGCTTGGATTGGCTTCCCTAGCACCCACAATTAAATCATCTAAGCCGTCACCATTGACATCGCCTGCGCTGGAGACTGAGTAACCACTCTCATCACCCGCTAACTCGCCATTGATAACAAAACCACCTGTACCAGCGACAATATCTGATAAATTAATAGCAGTGTTGTCTTGTTTACCAAATACAACATACGATTTACCTGCGTTTAACTTACCGCTTGGATTGGCTTTCCTAGCACCCACAATTAAATCATCTAAGCCGTCACCATTGACATCGCCTGCGCTAGAGACTGAGTAACCACTATAATCATGTGCTGACTCGTCATGTGCTGACTCGCCATTAATAACAAAGCCACCTGTGCCAGCAACAATATCTGATAAATTAATAGCGATGTTGTCTTGTTTACCGAACACAACATACGATTTACCTGCACCATATGTACCAATAATTAAATCATCCAAGCCATCGCCGTTGACATCACCTGCGTTGGAGACTGAGTGGCCACTAAAATCACCCATTGACTCACCATTAATAACAAAGCCACCTGTGCCGCCAGCAGCAATGGCTGATAATTCAATGGCATTGGTATTGTCTTTTTTGCCAAACACAACATACGATTTACCTGCTTGTGATTTACCGCTTGGAGTGGCCAGATAAGCACCTACAATTAAATCATCTAAGCCATCGCCGTTGACATCACCTGCGTTGGAGACTGAGTGGCCACTATAATCATTCGCTGATTCGCCATTGACAACAAAGCCGCCTTTGCCAGCGGCAATGGCTGATAAATTAATGACAGTGTTATCTTGTTTGCCGAACACAATATACGACTCACCTGCGTTTGAATTAGCATATATAGCACTAATCATTAAATCATCTAAGCCATCGCCATTGACATCACCTGCGCTAGAGACTGAATAACCACTATCACCACCATTTGACTCGCCATCAATAAAAAAGCCACGCCATGCCCCTTCTAATACTACACCTTTTTGAAGCCAAAGTTCAGCATTAGTGTCACTATGAGTGTAAGCATTATAAATGACACCATCAACAGTTTTTTCAGTTGTTGGACCACTAAAACCAGCAGCATCTACTTTATCGCCACTATTGCCTAATACTTTAAGAATATTGGTGCTACTAGAAGTGTGTAATAAATCATCTAAGTTGAGTTTTAGGGTATTGTTGCCTGAGCCTGTAATGTCAATAACTTCAATGTCTTGAATGCGTCTGTCGCTGATCTTGGTTAGATCTAGGGTTAAGCCTGCACCCTGTAATTTAAGGGTGTCAATACCGCCACCGCCATCCACACGAGCACGGTTGCCTACGCCGACTTGCTCTAGTGCGGTGATGTTGCTGGCGTTGATAACAATGTCATCGTTGCCTACGCCTGCATTGAATACATCCATACCACCGTTGCCTATTAGGGTGTCGTTGCCTGCGCCAGCAACAAAGATTTCATTTTTAGTAGTGCCAGTAAGAGTGTTGGCGTTTTTATCGCCGAGGTAATCAATGGTGTATTTTGACTCATCGCCTAATTTTGATAAATATATGGCATCGGTGTCGGTTTTGCCGAAGATGACATAGGATTTACCTGCGTGTGACTTGCCATTTGGATTGGCGCCATAAGCACCCACAATTAAATCATCTAAACCGTCACCATTGACATCACCTGCGCTGGAGACTGAGTATCCACTATAATCATTCGCTGACTCGCCCTTGATAACAAAACCACCTGTGCCGGCGGCAATGGCTGATAATTCAATGACACTGGTGTTGTCTTTTTTGCCAAACACAACATACGATTTACCTGCTTGTAATTTACCACTTGGATCGGCCAGATAAGCACCTACAATTAAATCATCTAATCCATCGCCATTGACATCACCTGCATTGGAGACTGAGTAGCCACTCTTATCATCCGCTAACTCGCCATTGATAACAAAACCACCTGTGCCAACGGCAATAGCTGATAATTCAATGGCATTGGTATTGTCTTTTTTGCCAAACACAACATACGATTTACCTGCTTGTGATTTACCGCTTGGAGCGGCCAGATAAGCACCTACAATTAAATCATCTAAGCCATCGCCGTTGACATCACCTGCGCTGGAGACTGAGTATCCACTATAATCCTTCGCTGACTCACCATTGATAACAAAACCACCTGTGCCAGCAACAATAGCTGATAATTCAATGGGATCGGTACCTTGTTTGCCAAACACAACATACGATTTACCTGCCTTTATCTTACCGCTTGGATTGGCACTATTAGCACCAATAATTAAATCATCTAAGCCATCGCCGTTGACATCACCTGCGCTAGAGACTGAGTAGCCACTATAATCATGCCTTGACTCGCCCTTGATAACAAAGCCGATTGTGTTTTTGCCAGCAACAATGACTGATAAATCAATAGCAGCACTGTCTTGTTTACCAAACACAACATACGATTTACCTGCACTATCAGCACCAATAATTAAATCATCTAAGCCATCGCCATTGACATCACCTGCACTAGAGACTGAGAATCTAGCGTGATTACGCATTGATTCGCCACTAATAACAAAGCCACCAGTACTTGTGCC
>NZ_CDSC02000255.1 GCF_001298715.1 Bathymodiolus azoricus thioautotrophic gill symbiont | reverse complement strand
GTAACTTGGCATGGGTAATAGTTAATAGTTAATAGTTAATATTGTATTAACATAAGCTTTTCTCAATAGTAGACAAACACATGGTAACTTGGCATGGGTATTGCTCTTCTGGTGTTAGGGCAACAATAATAGACTTTGTATAGACATGGTAACTTGGCATGGGTATTGCTCTTCTGGTGTTAGGGCAACAATAATAGACTTTGTAAACATGTAAATACACAAAGTTAAATTCTTATCTACTTGTTTTTCATTTTTTCACAGTCAACAAAATGCTATGTTTGTGTAATAATGTCAGTCTCCTAATTCTCTATATATACAGTGGTACAAGTTTAATTTGTGTCCATTACAGATTAGTGTAACAATTAACACCTGTCTATTGACCATTGTCCAGACCTTTTGACTTGAAACTTATATGAATTATTTACATGAGAAAAAAACCAGAATCAAGCATTTAACACATACAAACGTTTACAATACACAAATAGGTATTATTGTAGTTTGTACCTCCAGATGCCTGTCAATTAAGTGAGTGATTGCTGTTGACAATAAAAGGCAGTGAGCATCAAAATAAATACAAGTCACGAAACAATGTCGCTGTTGAAAACTCACAGAAATGATAAATTACAAAATTGTTTGTGATCATATAAACTTACCATTCAGCATAATTAGCTGGGTTATTCAAAACAGTTGCAACAATTCTTGCCCCATGATTGGGTGGATTTGACCATGTGACACGAATAACTATTTCCATTTGTGACCGGAATCTGGCTTTGACCTCTGGGTTGGCACATATTACAGCAAGATTACCAGTTCTTTCATCTGAAGTTTATAATGATAAAAACTTGTGATTACTGAGAAACAAATGTACTGGGCAGTTGTGCTGGAAGTGCACAGTACATTTATATGCTTGTCTACTACATATTTTATGAAAAGAAATTTAAACAGTGATGGTCAACAAAACCATTAATCAACAAAATGAACTACAGTAATATCTGTCTTAAAGGGCACCTCTATATATCACTAGCTTGGACAGGCACAAAAATGTGGTGATGTTAAACCTGTTAATGGGATCTTAACCCTCCCCTCTTGATTTGTTTTACAAATGAATGAAATTAAAGCTTGTAAATTACATTTTGAATATACAAGTCCAGCTGCAAATCAGAATTTCTGTTTTATCAGTAAGCTAAATACCACACTGACTTGTACATTTTAAATTGTTTGTATTTTTTGTCTCATGATGCAATATCAAACTAGACTACCACATAGCATTTGGACACCCAAGGTTCAATCCAAACAGTGATTTGTTACTGGTACAGTTGCTGTGTCTATTAAGGAAACATACACAAATTATTAATGAAATGAGAAATTTTTATAGAGGAACCCACATACATCATTTGTAAAAAGCTACAATCATTTGGATATTATGCATACCAGCCAAGTAACCCGTTTTCGTCGGGTCACACCCGGAAATCGAGCTTGTCACCCTCATTTCCCTGAACACCCGTCGGGACACGGATTTCACTACGATGACCCGGAATCACCCTGAATTGGTCCAGATATTAGAAATATTTATTTATTTGGAAAATACCGGGAATTTACCTATCGAAAGGACAACAATCCGAATGGTCAACTACAATCAACAACAATATACCTTCGAGGTAAATAATTAGCGATGATTGGGTCTTTTACAATAAAGTTTTAATCTCCTTGTGGAAAGTTTGAGTTGTTTTTACAATAAAAAAGTTAAATCATTTCTGCAAAATGTCTACTGGAAGGAAGAGGTCCTTATCAGGGCCTGCTTGTTCTTCACCCGCTAAACGAAAGAAG
>NZ_CDSC02000175.1 GCF_001298715.1 Bathymodiolus azoricus thioautotrophic gill symbiont | reverse complement strand
AGATATTGTAGGTGTAGTGCCTCCCTTACCTGAGCGACCCCACGCTGTGATTGAACCATCGGCTTTAAGGGCGACAAAGGCATACTTGGTTGAATAAATCTTGGTATAGCCACTGTCAGTGGGAGCGCCTGTACCCCCATATTTTGAATCACCCCAAGCCGTGATTGAACCATCGGCTTTAAGGGCGGCAAAGGCGCTATCAGTTGAATAAATCTTGATATAGCCACTGTCAGTGGGCTCACCTGAACCTCCATATATTGAGCCACCCCACGCCGTGATTGAACCATCGGCTTTAAGGGCAGCGAAGGCAAGTGCATTTGAATAAATCTTGGTATAGCCACTGTCAGTGGGTGCGCCTGTACCTCCATACATTGAGTGACCCCACGCCGCGATTGAGCCATCGGCTTTAAGAGCGGCAAAGGCGCACCAAGCTGAATGAACCTTGGTATAGTCACCACCAGTGGGTGCGCCTGTGCCTCCCCAATTTGAGTCACCCCACGCCGTGATTGAGCCATCGGCTTTAAGAGCGGCAAAGGCATACCCAGTTGAATAAATTTTGATATAACCACCATCAGTAGGTGCACCTTTACCTCCAAAATCTGAGTGACCCCACGCCGTGATTACGCCATCAGTTTTAAGGGCGGCAAAGGCTGCATCAGTTGAATAAATTTTGGTATAACCGCTGTCATCAGTAGGCGCTATACCTCCAAGCCCTAGACCACCCCACCCCGCCCAAGCTGTGATTGAGCCATCGGCTTTAAGGGCAGAAAAGGCATACCTATTTGAATAAATCTTGGTATAGCCACTGTCAGTGGGTGCACTTGCGCCTCCAGAGTTTGAATCGCCCCACGCTGTGATTGAACCATCGGTTTTAAGGGCGGCAAAGGCCGCATCAGTTGAATAAATCTTGGTATAGCCACTGCCAGTGGGTGCGCCTGCGCCTCCAAGATTTGAGTTACCCCACGCTGCAATTGAGCCATTGGCTTTAAGGGCAGCAAAGGCATGCTTATTTGAATAAATCTTGGTGTAGTCACTACCAGCGGGTGCACCTGTGCCTCCATGCTTTGAGTCACCCCACGCTATAATTGAGCCATTGCCTTTAATGGCGGCAAAGGCGCCAGAATTAAATCCGTTGAATGCGTTATTATTCCCACCAAAATCATTATAAGCACTAGAAAAATCCACCTCAGAAAAACGCAAAAGATCAACACCCATAACTTGAACTTCTGCTAAAGAAAGGTAGTTATTATCAAGTAACTGGATTTTAACGTAGCGGCCTCGTTTTCCTTGTGTGCTTAATTTAATGGTTTTCTTGGGGTTAGGCACACCGTGAAAATCTTGTTGATAAGTATGGGTACTGAAATCTACTTTATTGGAAATACTGACTTGGTAGTTACTGAGCCTACCTGCACAACAATCAGTGCGATTGTGGATAATGATTTGATGGATATTTTTTTCACTGCCTAAATCAACTTGCCACCAAGCGCCTTGTTCCTTTTGGGTGTGTGTTATGCTATTGTTATACCAAATGCCCTGAGTATTGCCGTTAACTGCTTGTGAAGCATGATAAAGGGTAGTGTTATAAATGCTGGATTGTGTTGCAGATTTTCCAAGGGCTAGATTGATGTTAGCGGCGTGAACGGTAGTAAATAAAGCAGTGAAAAATGCTATTACTAACAAAACACGATTAAAAAATTTACCAGTATGAGGTGTGTACATAATTTTTCCTTCTCCAAAAAATACATGAGTCTTGACTAGTTAAGCGGGTTATTTTTGAAATTTTGGAGCAATATTTTATATAAATCTTGCTCCCTATTATCGCATCTAAATTCACATTTTTTTAAGATGCTATTTAAATATATTTCTATTCATTCCTGTAAATTTCACCAGCCTTGTTTTAGTATAACCCCAAAAGATTCTATCCCGTTAATATGAGAATTGCCTCTAGCGAACTCGCTCTTACCATGATACACCCTAAAATGCTTTTTATGACCAAAATCTACTAAACCATTATACCCTCGCCATCCATCAGAATGAATAACACTATTGATACTTGTTTTCCCTTTATAACGCTTTGTAGAGTTGCTACAGAGCAGTTACCTACAATCTCAATATAAAGGTCAAGTAAACTTCTTTCTGTAAATTCGCATCTATCCTATATT
>NZ_CDSC02000253.1 GCF_001298715.1 Bathymodiolus azoricus thioautotrophic gill symbiont | reverse complement strand
TGAACAAATCACCAGTGGACAATATATTTATCGCTCTATCGCCACCAATCTTGAAACTTTGAGTGACAGCAAGGTTATCCATTTTTACAACCAACAAGGTGAAGACAGTGAAAACCGTATCAAAGAATTGAAAAATGATTTTGGTGCAAGACAAATGCCTTGTGGTGATTTTAATGCCAATGCCTTGTATTTTGATATTTGTAGTTTGTCTTACAACTTGTTTGCACTAATGCGTCAAATATTACCCCTTGAATTTGCCAATAAAAGAGCAAAGCATGTTGTAATGGTCTAACAATCTTAGACACAAAGATAGCCTTATAATACAAAATATAAGGAGGTCAATAATGACACAAATAATAAAATCTAGAAAAGAGCGAGTTAACTTTACACAATCTGGTTTACAGGGTCGTTATGGAACGCTTTTTTAGAAGCTTAAAGACTGAGCGATTGAACTATCAAAGCTTTGCCAACCATCAAGAAGTAGTAGAAAATGTAGAAAGTTATATTTATTTTTACAATTATAAAAGGATCCATTCAGTCATTGGGTATATTACACCTACTCAGAAGATGGCTGAATTGAAAAAAGTGGCTTGAAATGTGTCTAGGTTGATTGGGCCATTACAGGTGGTTTTTTAGGATTTTGATTGGTATTTTTTGGGTTGGGTGGTTCTATTTTTGGATTTGGGTTTTAATTCTTCTGAAATCTCTTGAAACTCTTACACTTCTTAATTGATTGCTTGCGTTTTTTTAATTTCCTCTAAAAGTTCTTCTTCTATTAATTTTATTTGTTCGTTAACAATAGCACTAGGGTCTAACGCTTGTGCTTTTTTAAAATCTTTAATCGCCTTTTCTTCTTTTCCTAGATGTCTGTAAGCAAAGCCACGATTAGCAAAAGATATAGCATCGTTTGGGTTAAGGGTAATAGCTTGATCGTAATCATTGATAGCTTTTTGGTACTCGCCTAAGTTGACATAAGCAAAGCCACGACTAGCAAAAGATATAGCATCGTTTGGGTTAAGGGTAATAGCTTGATCGCAATCATTGATAGCTTTCTGGTACTCGCCTAAGTTGGCATAAGCAACACCACGATCACCAAAAGATATGGCATTGTTTGGGTTAAGGGCAATAGCTTGATCGTAATTATTGATAGCTTTCTGGTGCTCGTCTAAGTTGGCATAAGCAAAGCCACGTTTACCAAAAAATATAGCATCGTCTGGATCAAGGGCAATAGCTTGATCGTAATTAT
>NZ_CDSC02000252.1 GCF_001298715.1 Bathymodiolus azoricus thioautotrophic gill symbiont | reverse complement strand
CCACCATGTTGTTCCAGTTTGAGCATTTGAATCAATAATTCTCAAACCATCCACAATCGTCATTTTAAGGGTTTGAGTTTTTACTTGCAAAAATACAAAAAAATAAAAACTCAAACCCTTAATCTTCCCCCTAAATTAGGGTGGTAGTACCGTAACATATCAACTTTTTTTCTACTACAAAAAGGAGAAGACATGAAACAGAACTACCACGTAAATGCAAATACTAATTCACACTCCAGAGCAATTATACGCTGTGCCAATACTAGCAATATTGATTTAGCACGACGCTTTGGCGTGAGCACTAAAACCTAGGAAATGCTTGGGGTACAAGACCCCATTTGAGGTCTTTGCCAAGATGACTGGCAAGGACTATTTTTTAAATGGAAGTGTTGCACTTATGGGTTGAATTATCCATTTTTAAAATTGACAATATTTTACAGTATTGACACTCAGAATACAAATAAATCTATTGTTCTTCAAGTTGTTTTAAAACAGAGTCTAAACTGCGTTTAGCCTTATGATAATCAGGCTTAATCTTAATGGCTGCTTTGTAAGCATCAATGGCTTTTTGATACTCCTTTAATTTTCGATAAGCATTCCCCATATTGTAATAAGTCTCATGTTTATTAGGCTTAATCTTAATGGCTTCTTTGTAAGCACCAATGGCTTTTTGATACTCTTTTAATTCACCATAAGCATACCCCATATTGTCATAAGTCTTGAAATTGTCATAATCCCCAAAAACTATACTGTAATCAATGTATGCAGTCATAGATACATTGCCTTTTGCGAAAAGATCCGCATAATAATCATCGGAAATAGGCTCAATAGGCTCAATAGGCTAGGCTTAATCTTAACTAATTTACGAGCAAACACCGCACGAAAATCAGATGTAATTTTAATGACTTCTTTGTAAGCGCCAATGGCTTCTTGATACTCTTTTAATTTAAGATAAGCATCCCCCATATTATTATGAGCCTTATAATCATTAGGATCAATCTTAATGACTTTTTTGTAAGCATCAATGGCTTTTTGATACTCTTTTAATTCACTATAAGAATGACCAAGATTTAAGTAACCAATCGATATATTTTTTTTATCATTTTCATAGTAAGCGTGGCCGATAAAATATTTCCATAGGTCAATTGCTGTCTTATAATTTTCTTGCTCTATTTTTGATCTTAGTTTTTGAAATTTTGTGCCAAATTTTTCAACTTCTTGTTTTGTTTTTTTGCTCCATTTCACCCCTGGACGGGGTATTTGTTTCTCCACTTGTCTTGCACTAGATTCAGTTTTCCTCACCAATTTTTTTGCATTTTTTTCGTGTGTTTGAATTTCTATTAATGTGCTTTTAGATTTTTTAAGAAGTTCCTTAGAAGAATCAATATTATCCTGAATCACAATAACCTCATATCCAGCAAATGTCGTCAATATTATCAAAACGATACCGATTACACTTAACCACCAAGTAATTACATTTCCTTGGCTCTTTAAAACATCTTGCCTTAAATCTTGATATTTAGAGGCGTTGTCTACATTTTAGAGGCGTTGTCTACATTTTTAAAGGTGTTGTCTACATTTTTTTGTATGTTTTTAATGGCGTCCGATTGCCGTTCTAATTTATGTTCCAATGTCAATAATCGTTGTGATACTTTCTTGTTATTAGCCATTAATGTAGTGCCAGTTTGTTTTGATTTTCGCAGATGAGGGTGTTGTTTTTTTCTATTGAGCCTATATTCCAATCTGTGCTTAGCATAACTTTTGTAAGTAAATTAGATAGGTTGAGCAGCAGTTGTGGATTGAGGTTGAGATTAATATTTTGCTCATTATCACCTTCAAAAATAAGGGTAGTATTGTTATTTTTATAGGCATTGATGGTAATTTTTTCTACCAAAATAGGGGTCTCACCCATCGGGAATTTATTGCCGTTATTAAAAGGGGTTTCATAGTCGCTTTTTTCAATCATATCTTGATGCTGTATTTGTTGTTCCATCTGCTTAAGTATTGCTTCTTTCTCTGTATTTTGCGGTATGGGTTGAATTCGCCATAGATAAAACAGGTTATTTCCTTAATTTTTCAAGTCCGTTAATTATTTTTTCCACCAGGCCATCGGTACTAGTTTTTTTCTTTAATGGTGGAATACGCAATGGCATCTGCCAGCTTGGGTAAAAATTCTTGTCGGTATGCGTCATCATTTTCATGTTTCACTTGTTCAAACATTTTTGACATTGCCACACGATTACTTGCTTCAATACGCAATGCCTTGGCGTTGGTGTATTGGCGAATGACGGCAAATGTAACAATAGAAGAAAAAACATAAATAATATAAGTGTCGCTACTCTTGAAAAAACCAATGGCAATAGAAAGAATCATCAGTATAATCACCCCCAAAGTTGCTTCAACTGCCCATTTGCTCCATTTAAACCATTGCTCTTCTTCCTTTTTATGTTCTTCCTTTAAAAC
>NZ_CDSC02000133.1 GCF_001298715.1 Bathymodiolus azoricus thioautotrophic gill symbiont | reverse complement strand
TAGTCCCTTAATTTTATTGGTAACTATTTTATGCAAACAATAGACATTCAAAACCTTAAAGCCAATGATATTATTCGTAAGTGTGTGCATTGCGGATTTTGCTTAGCGACTTGCCCGACTTATCAACTATTGGGTAATGAATTAGACTCACCGCGTGGGCGCATTTATTTGATCAAATCTGCTTTGGAAAACAATGAATCGTCCGCTGAGAGTCTACAACATTTAGACCGTTGTTTAACTTGTCGTGCTTGTGAAACGACTTGCCCATCGGGCGTGGAATACGGGCATTTGTTAGATATTGGTAGAGCCTTAATAGAGGGCAAACGACCACTATGGCAAAAGGCTTCTCGTTTTGTAGTGCGCAAGTTTTTGACCACGCCAGTGTTGTTTAATACGGTTGGATTTTTGTTTCGACATTCTAAAATTAAAACACCCATAATCAAGCCAAAAAAGATCAAAGCAAAGGTTTTGTTATTAGGTGGTTGCGTGCAGCCTACGCTTGCACCCAATATTAATCACAGTGTTAAAAATATCTTAGCAATGCTTGGTTATAAAGCAGAAGAAACCCCACAAAAACAGTGCTGCGGTGCGATTGACCAACATCTTGGCGCTAATGATGAAGCGCTACAAAAGATTAAGAAAAATATTGATGCATGGCATTCATTTGAGGTGATTATATCCAGTGCTAGTGGCTGTGGCGTCATGGTTAAAGATTACCCTTCATTGTTTAATGAGTCAGACCCTTATCACCAAAAAGCACAAGCGGTGAGCGAAAAAACGCAAGATATTGCTGAGTTTTTGGTAGACAAAGATTTGTCAGTATTAAAGACAGTTAACAAAAAAGTAACTTATCATTCACCCTGCACGATGCAACATGGGCAACAACTCGGTGGCTTGGTGGAGTCTATTTTGGAGCAGTTGGGCTATGAACCATCTATTGTTGCTGATTCTCATCTGTGTTGCGGCTCAGCGGGTACTTATTCAATATTTCAGCCAAAACTCTCACAACAATTAAAAATCAACAAGTTGCAAAACCTACAAGCGAGCAATCCAGAAATGATTGTTACTGCAAATATAGGTTGTTTAATGCACTTGCAAAAAGGCACTAAAGCACCTGTTAAACATTGGATAGAACTGTTGGGTAATTGATTAGTTTTAGTAAAAATTTAAGGCGTACCACTAAAAAGTTTAGTAATTTCATCAACCAACTGCCAGTTGCCATTAAAAATGAAGTTGAGAAAATAAGAAGTTTGCAATAACTTTTGAATATTGGAATAAATTATTAGAAAAATAGTCTAGAATAGACAAAATGGATAAAAAATTATGCAAAAAACTTCAAGCAGTCATTTGAAGCAAAATATTTCTATTTTACAAAACGCACTTAGATCTGATTTGTTAATAACTAAACAAAATAAGCCTTTTGTGGTGGTAATGGATTATCAAAAATATCAGGCATTAAATAATGCAGGAAAGATTGCAAATGCTGAAACGATGCAGGCTATTCAAAACTTAGAGCAAGGTAAAGATGTCATCACTTATAACAATGCTCAAGAGATGTTTGATGATTTGGATTTGTAAGTTATGATCATTAAACTTGATAAAAAGTTTAAGAAAGATATTAAGCGTGACAAAAATTCTGGAAAGTTCAATGATAATGATTTCAATGAGTTGAAATTGGTTATGACCAACTTGGTTGGTGATATTGTTTTGGATAAAAAATATTTGACACATAAATTAGTGGGTAACTGGTTGGGTTATTAAGAGTGCCATTTGAAGTCAAATTGGTTGTTAATTTACAAGGCATCTAAAAATCAAATTAATTTTGCTGACTTGGCACGCACCAACAATTATTTAAAAAATATTAAAATATTAAAATATCAAAATGGGTAGAAGAAGAAAACTAAAGCCTAAGACTTACGAATTAGAGATTGAATCACTCTCTCACGAAGGGCGAGGTATTGCGCATCTTGATGAGAAGGTAATTTTTGTGAGTGGGGCGTTGCCGGGTGAAACAGTGATTGCTGAACGTGCTTTTTCGCGTGCTAAATTCGAAGAAGCAGATGTGAGTAAGGTACTTGTTGCATCACCTAAACGCATTACACCAAAGTGTTGCGTATTTGGTATTTGTGGTGGTTGTTCATTCCAGCATTTATCCGGCACAGACCAAATTGATGCTAAAGGAAAATGGCTAAAAGATGCATTTGAACAGCAAGCCAAAACTGAGCCAAAAAATTGGCTTGAGCCTTTGCAAACGCAGGCGTGGGGCTATAGGCGTAAGGCGCGTTTAGGTGTGCGTTTTGTTGCTAAGAAAGACAAAGTATTGGTGGGTTTTCGAGAAAAAAAATCAGGCTGGATTGCCAATATGGATAGGTGCGAAGTATTGCATCCTTCTATTGGCGAGCATTTGGTAGCGTTAGGTAATGCAATAGAAAAACTCTCAATCAAATCACAAGTTCCCCAATTGGAAGTTGCCGTTGCTGAAAATAACACGGTGCTTATCTTGCGACATCTTGAGCCATTAAGTGTGAAAGATGAGCAAATATTGTTAGATTGTGCTAAGGATTTGGATATTATTTTTTATACCCAAAGTGGTGGTGAGGAGACAGTTAAGCCACTTGAGAAAAGCGTTAATTTAACCTATTCTCATCCTGAGCATAATATTGAAATGGCATTTTTACCCACGGATTTTACGCAGGTGAATTTTAAACTTAATCAAAAAATGATTAACCTAGCGTTGTCATTACTTGAGCTTAATGGGGGTGATGAAGTGATTGATTTGTTTTGTGGTTTAGGTAACTTCACTTTGCCGATAGCTCGTTATGCAAAACATGTGGTTGGTGTTGAAGGTGATAGCGGACTGATTGAGCGTGCTAAGGAAAATGCACAGAGAAATGACATTCAAAATGCTGATTTTTATAAGGCAGATTTGTTTAAAGAAGTAGCAGGTTTTGAATGGTTTAGAGGCAAAAAATACAACAAAGCACTGATTGATCCAGCGCGCTCAGGCGCGATTGAAATTGTAGAATTATTAGCTAAACTTGGCGTTGAGCGATTGGTGTATGTGTCGTGCAATCCTGCAACTTTGGCACGAGATACTGCTAGACTCATTAAGATTGGATATAAACTAGAATCTGCAGGCGTGATGGATATGTTTCCACAGACTGCTCATGTTGAATCTATTGCATTATTTACCAAATGATTAGTATTAGTATTAAAGACCAAATACTATCTTTTAAAGATAAAACTTATTCTATCAGCAGCGCAGCAAATGGACTTGGGGAAGAAGAGGGTTCATTTTGTACACCAACGGGCAAATTTAAAATCGCCTCGATGATTGGTGATGGACTTGAATCAGGTGCAGTATTAGTTGCTAGGGTGCCAACGGGTGAAATATATTCACCTAAATTAAAGCAGCAACATCCTGATAGAGATTGGATACTCACGCGCATTCTTTGGTTGGATGGGCTTGAGGTGCATAATAAAAATACCAAAAAACGCTATATTTATATTCACGGTGCACCTGATGAGGCAACAATGGGTGTGCCTAGTTCAAAGGGTTGTATTCGACTGCGTAACCAAGATATTATTGAGTTATTTGAACGCGTTAAAATCGGTGAAGATGTTGTTATAATGAAAGCATGACTATATTAGCACAATACTTACCTAAGAATGCTTTAGAGCGTCTAAAAGCCAATAAAGATGCGGTACTAATTGATGTTCGCTGTGAAGCAGAAAACAAATTTGTTGGTCGGCCAGTTGACTGTATTTTTGTGCCCTGGCTTGATGACCCTGATTGGGAGGCCAATGAAGGTGAATTCATTGCTGCTATTGGACGCTTTAATTGCCAAAAAGATACTGAAATTATTCTAATTTGTCGTAGTGGTTATCGCTCTGGTGATGCGGGCAAATGCCTGCTTAAATTTGGCTTTACCAATGTTGCTCATGTTGTTAGTGGTTTTGAGGGGGATCTCGATGAAAATGATCAGCGTGGCAATGTCAATGGCTGGCGTCATGATGGCATGCCTTGGGTGCAATGTTAGACAATATTAAGCTTTTTATCCACCCTCGAGTGATAACCATGCTTTTTCTTGGCTTCTCAGCGGGTGTTCCAATTTTGCTTATTTTTTCTACGCTAGGGCTTTGGCTTAATGAAGCCGGCGTTGTAAAATCTAGTATCACCTTCTTCTCTTGGGCGGCATTAGGCTATTCATTTAAATTTGTATGGGCGCCATTGGTTGATCGGTTGCCTTTGCCTTTTTTGACCAAATTTTTAGGTCGAAGAAGATCATGGATGTTTATTTCTCAATTGGCAATCATGGTTTCAATATGGCTAATGTCTGCTGTTGATCCGCAAGCTAATATTGATAATTTAGAGTTAATGGCAATTGGTGCGGTGCTACTTGGGTTTTCGTCAGCCACACAAGATATTGTCATTGATGCATACCGCATTGAATCAGCCGATAAAGATATGCAATCAATGTTGTCTGCCACTTATATTGCAGGTTATCGAATCGGCATGTTAGTAGCGGGCGCCGGTGGTTTATTTTTGGCCAGTTATTTTGGCTCCACCAAAGAGCTATATAGTTTTTCAGCTTGGTCAAATACTTACTTAGTGATGATTATGGTGATGATGCTCGGTGTGGTAACAACACTATTAATCAAAGAGCCTGATTTAAGTCGTTACAATAAAGAATACTCAACCGCAGATTACCTTAGATTTTTTGCATTATTTTTAGCTATAGTCGCTGCTTTTATTGCCACATTTGTTGTTAGTGCTGATCTTGGCAAGGCATTTAAATCAAGCCTTACGGAAGTATTTTCCAATAAGCATTTGTCTGGTTTTATCGTTGCTACATTAAGAATGATGCTGGCCATTGCAGGTGCTTATATGGCAGCTAGAATATTAATCGCGTTAAATATTGTCAATCGTTCGATGGTGAACAGTACTTATGTTGAGCCAGTTAAAGATTTTTTTGATCGCTACGGATTGAGTGTTGCTATTTTATTATTAGCAGTGATTGGCTTGTATCGAGTGAGTGATATTGTACTTGGCGTTGTGGCTAATATTTTTTACCAAGATATGGGTTTTAGCAAAATTGAAATTGCCACTGTGTCTAAAACATTTGGCCTATTTATGACTGTTGCAGGCGGGTTTTTAGGCGGCTTGATGGCGATTAGATTTGGCGTATTTAAAGTGTTGTTCTTAGGTGCGGCTCTGTCTGCAATAACCAATTTATTGTTTATCGTTTTGGCAAGTGTCGGTCATGATATGACTTGGCTATACATTACCATTACGATGGATAATTTATCGGCAGGGTTGGCAGGGGCAGCCTTTATTGCTTTCTTATCAAGCCTTACCAATATCAAATTTACCGCGGTTCAGTATGCTGTTTTTTCGTCTTTAATGACTTTATTGCCTAAGATTTTTGGTGGCTACTCAGGCACAATCGTAGAGGTATTTGGCTATAGTGAATTTTTTATTTTCACCACGCTGATCGGATTGCCAATTTTGTATTTGGTGTATAAAGTTAAACCCTACATTGATTAAAATATGAACTTAGGATCTATTATGATGGATGTGTCAGGCTTGACATTAACCAATCTAGAAAAACAACAACTAGCCAAAGCCTCAATTGGCGGCGTTATTTTATTTTCGCGTAATTTTAAAGATATTTATCAAGTGAAATCCTTAATTCAATCTATTCGTTTAACCAATCAGAATTTACTCATTGCTGTTGACCATGAGGGCGGTAGAGTGCAACGCTTTAGAGAGGGTTTTACCCATTTACCAGCGATGGCAAAACTCGGTGAGATTTACGACCAAAATCCAGACCACGCTTTAGAACAAGCCGCGTCTTGCGGTTATGTGTTGGCAGCAGAATTATTAGCCATTGGTGTAGATTTTTCTTTTGCACCGGTGCTTGATTTGGATTATGATGTATCTTCTGTGATTGGCGATAGAGCCTTCCATTCTAACCCTGATGTGGTGGTGAAATTGGCCAGTAGCCTGATTGAAGGCATGCATAATGCAGGTATGAAATGTGTGGGTAAGCATTTCCCTGGACATGGTTTTGTAGCAGCAGATTCACATCTAGATTTACCAGTAGATGGGCGCCCATTGAATGATATTTCTCAAGATATGGCTGTTTTTAAGGCGCTTATTAACCATGGTTTGGACGCCGTAATGCCAGCACATGTGGTGTACTCGCAAGTGGACTTGAATCCAGCGGGTTTTTCATCAAAATGGATTAAGGAAATTTTGCAAGAAAAATTGGGTTTTGGTGGCGTGATATTTAGTGATGATTTATCCATGCAAGGTGCACATTTCATTAAAAATATAGTCAAGCGTGTTCAAGTCTCACTTGAGAGTGGCTGTGATATGGTGCTGATTTGTAATCATCCTGAATTAGTTGAGCAGGTGATTGATCGTGATTGGACGATGAGTGAAAAACTACAATCAATGCGAGGGATTAAGTCTAAGGATGTCGGTAAAATAACTTACTCGCAACATTTAGAAAATATCAGTGATTTACTATGAGTAAAGACAACAATCAAGATTTTGAACTTCGCCTATTAAATGCGGTGAGAAAAACCCTTATTTCTGTAGCAAAGGACACTATGACCAAGCCAGGATTGCGCCATCCATTGACACAGGATACGCAAAAAATGATCACCGATTGCCTAGATATCGTTATTTCTAGACAGGTCGTCATTGAAAAAGAATCCGGTATACATACTAAAATGAAACCTGTTTACACTGATGAACAAACGGTACAAAGCATTTCTGTTGACGATCTAAAGAAAACCTTAAATTAAATTCAATTCAATTCAATATGTTTTTAAAAAAGTCTCAAATTAGTAAAAATAAAAAATGATTTGGTTGGCTGCTATTTTTGGTTATTGGATTAATGGAGCTGTTGGTGCATTTGTTGGAATTGCGATAGTTTGGATATTGAGCTTTGTTACAAAGTCATTCAATGTTAATAACAATACTCATGCCACAACACTATTTCTTAACTCTCTTTTCTCAATGCTTGCGAAAATGGCAAAGGCAGATGGTGTCATTGCTAAAGAAGAAATTGATGCTGTAACACGGTTTATGAGCGCTATAAGATTGAGTAGCAAAGACAAAGAAACTGCTATCAATGCCTTTAGAAAAGCATCGTCAAGTGAGCAATCAATCTATGAATATGCCAGCCAATATAGAGCAGTAGCCAGTTCAGAAGTGAGAGGGGTTGTCTATGCAGTGCTTTGGGAAGTTGCGTATTCTGATGGTGTTTTGCACGAACAAGAAGATGAAATTCTAAGAAAAATACCCGAGTATTTAGGTTTACACAACGGTATATATAATGACTATAAAAATAGTGTCAATAACCAAAGTAGTTGGGGTGAGGCTGATATAGATAAGCATTATCAAGTACTTAGGTGCGCTAAAGATAATAGCGATAAAGAGATTAAGAAAGCCTACAGAAAAGCCATATCAAAGCATCATCCCGATAAAATACAGTCCCAAGGTCTACCTAAAGAATTTATGGATTACGCTAATGAGCAGTCAAAAAAAATCAACAAAGCTTATGATGCCATCAAAAAATCTCGACACTAGCACCACCCTATGATAGAAGCACAAAGCATTAGTTATCAAGAATTAATTCAAGCTGTTGCCGATGCCAGCGATAGCGATACAAGATACGGCTTCTTTTTAGGGGCGGGTGCTTCCGTTGAGTCTGGCATTCTTGCCGCTAAAGAATTAAGTGAAAAGTGGTTGGAAACCATTAAAGACAATAAGGGGGTCAATAATACAGACCTTAAAAAGTGGGAAGAAGAACCCGCCAAACACTATAGTGACATTTTCTCTCGGCGTTTTAGATCGAACGCCTCCGCTGGTCATGAAGAACTACAACAATACATTAATCAAGCAACCCCAAGCATCGGCTACTTATTTTTGGCACAAATTCTAACCAACACCAAGCATAAATTTGTGCTAACCACCAACTTTGACACAATGACCGAAGACGCTTTATTCTCACTTCATAATGCCCAACAAGCCAAACCTTTAATTATCGGGCACACCTCTTTGGCTGATTACCTTTTAGTATTCGCCCAGTGATTGTGAAACTGCACCATGATTATTTATTAAGCCCAAAAAATACCGAGCAAGATACAAATACCTTGTCACCTGAGTTTAAAAAGAACCTCCCCCTGTTTTAGAAGGCGTGCATTTGATTGTGATTGGTTATGGTGGCTACGACACAGGCATTATGGATCATTTACGAAAAACCATCAGGAGAAAACCCATCTATTGGTGTTGTAGAGATAAAAACAGACTATTAATAGAAACAAAAAAACTATTAACAGAGCAAGATTTTATTGTTGAAATTGAAGGGTTTGATCGTTTTATGCTAGTGTTAAATGATAAATTAAAACACCCTTCATTAATTGATCTAGACAATGTTGAGAACAGTGTATTGGTTAAGAATGTCATTCAACAAGTAAAAAACTACCAAGAACAACTGAGAAAGTTAGGTCAAAGAGGGGGCATGAAGGACAGTGAATTAAAGGCATTAGAACCACAATTGCCCACTTGGTGGAGTTATGAATTAAAAGCCATGAAAGAAACGGATCCTAATAAGAAAAATGAAATATATCTAAAAGGGTTGAAAGAATATCCTAAGAGTTTTGAACTTTGTGTCAATTATGCAAACTTTTTAACGATTATCGGCAAAGACTACGACCAAGCAGAAAAGTATTATAAAAAGGGACTAACTTACATTAATACCAACATCTTATAAGACAGCCTATTACCACTAAATCCAAACACAATTGAATCAATTCTATCCAGTGTCGATCGTTTGACATTGCCATCATTCAACCTAAAAACCAAACTCATCAACATAACGCCCGATATGTTTATCTGAAAAATGATGAAATACACCATGATAACCGCGTTTTAATAACGTCCCAAACACTCTCAATGCCATTAGTATGCACAATACCGTT
>NZ_CDSC02000431.1 GCF_001298715.1 Bathymodiolus azoricus thioautotrophic gill symbiont | reverse complement strand
TGGATAGGCGCTTGCACCTGTTTTGGAGGTATAAAGATTTGATAGTGTTTGTTCTATCTCGCCCCAGTTAATGATGTTATGCACATCGTCTAGTTCTGATAGAGGTTTATGTTCAATAACAAGAGAATCTGCAAATGAATTTTGTTGGGTGTTTTTCCAAGACATTCTGGGTGTTTTATGGTTGTTTTAGATGGGTGTTGTTTTATCAGATTGGTGGTTTTTTGGTTGGGTTATGCAAAGGTCTCAACATAATAGAAGAGACAGGTGTAATACCCCCATTTTCCGTACAACTCTAAAATAGAGATTTGACTGCTTACAGTCATCTTGTTACGCCATCTTTACTCTTGGCGGTATTACAATGGGAACAATCACTAGGTATCTATTTTTCAGCTACTTGGAAATTTTTAAGCTTTGTCCTAGTGAGGCTAAGATTGAGTTTACCTTTCTAAAGAAATGCTGGGTGTTGCTGGGAAAACTGCTCAGTCGTTAAAAGGAGGCGTTAAAACTAACACTGAAAGCGTGATCGCGTTTTCGTGTGTGATTTTCACCATACTCAAGTGATAATTTTTGGTTGAATATGTTGAGTTTAACGCCAACGCCCTTGCCATCAAGTCTACCCCCATCAGTTCTTTTGCCTGAGAAAATATACCCAATATCGTATAATAGGTAAAACTGAGGATCCGATGGAGAAAGCTTCGTAAAAGAAAAAGTTGATCGAAAATAGGCGCCTTTAGCCCCCGATATGGCTATATTGCTATGCCCTCTAACGGATCCAACGCCGCCTATTTGAAACATTTCCCCACCAAATAAAATATCATCAGAATATTGAGAGTCAAATGCTAGCTTTAGATTTATCTTATTTGCTAGCGTGGTATTATAAGATCCCCCTATTTTATATATTGTAAAGTGCCGCCCTGGAAAACTTTTAGGTGTGGGGGTGATTTCCCCGTTATTGTTATGAAATACAACCTTTGATCCCAATCCATGTTTAATTTTGAAATCTAGGGAATAGTCGCTATTTTCTTTTGTTTTTTTAGATAAGTTGATGCCTACTGCAAGATGATTTCTAGTGTAAGTACTAACCTTTATATTGGCTTTGTTTACCTGAGAAACCTTATCTTTTTTATGCCAAGATATATTGAATGATATTTTCTTGCTTTCATCTCTATATATGTTTTTTTTGGCATATATTTCTATGTTGCTATTAATGTTTCTCAATTGAGTCGCGATAGACTGATTGTTTATGAGAATATTATTGTTTATAAGAGAGACATTTTTGGTTTCATTTAAGCGAGTGCCAAAATTCCAGTCAATATACGGAACATCGTATGAAAGTGATATCGTTCTGTTTAATTTTTTGCCTTCATCTGGATTTGAATTGGATCTCAAATCAATCATTAATTGGTCGTTAATACCAACAAGATTGTTTATTGATGTGCCAATATTGGCCACAATTTCCCCTGTGCTTTCTGAACCACTATTGTCAAACCCCGACCTAAAATAAATATTCTTTTTATGAGTACTTTTTATAATAATATCACTATAGCCTATTTTGCTGGTGGGTTTAATATCAGCTTTTGATTGATAGCCTTCTAATCTGTTAATTTGATCTGTTCCTTGTTCTAAGTTTCTTATATTTAAATAACTTTCTGGTTTATCGGAAAATAAATTATTTAAATATAAGTTTTTGTTATCAGATGATAATGTGTTAATTTTCCCCTCTATTATTATCAGTTTTAAAATACCTTGACTTGTTTTTTGTTTGGGAAGATAAGCTCTGGTGGTGATATAGCCGTGATTAAAGTAAAGTTGATTTAATAACTTTATAATATTATCGATATTAACCCTACCTAAACATCTATTTGTAAAAGGCTCAACAGCGGCATTGATGGTTTTATTGTCAATAAGAGATGCCCCGACATTGATTGTGTGAATATCAATACATTTTTCTTCTTTTTTAAATTTGCCGCTTATCTTTGGAGGGGATTTGAGTTTCTTTAAGAATTGCGTTATATTTGCCAATCTTTCAGTATTGGCATTTTGTCTATCTAATTTAAGATTTTCTTCCAAACCTTGTTCTAAAGTTATTGCATATAAATTGGAGGCGTGAAGCAATGCAATTAGTGCAAGGAATTTTAATAAGTTACACATGTTATAAGATTTTTTAACCATAGATGATTTTATTACAACTTACAAATATTTGAATAAACCTGAGAAGCGATAAGAGAATAAAGATGCTCATATTTTACACAAAGGTTTTTTTTAAAAATAGTATAACTTAATTTT
>NZ_CDSC02000491.1 GCF_001298715.1 Bathymodiolus azoricus thioautotrophic gill symbiont | reverse complement strand
AATTACTCTTTATAAGATTGTATCAAGCGCAATGTGCCTAACCGACTTTTGATACTGCGATATTTGGTCAAAGTTAAGATATTGGTAAATATCATCGGAGGTTGATTCTATGGCTTGCATCGCTGATAGGTATTCTTCTACGGTTGGAATGCGCCCAAGTTTTGCAGCTATGGCGGCGACTTCGGCGGATGATAAATACACATCGGCATCATCCCCTAGGCGGTTAGGAAAATTGCGTGTTGAAGTAGAAACTACGGTGGCATTGTCTTTGACGCGTGCTTGATTGCCCATGCACAGTGAACAACCTGGGGTTTCTGTGTGCTGGGTAATAGACTCAAAAGTTTGGTATATGCCTTCTTTTTTAAGTTGCGCTTCATCCATGCGTGTTGGTGGCGCAACCCAAAGTTCAGTTGGTAGTTCTGATTGGTCTTTTAATAATTGAGCTGCTGCTCTAAAGTGACCGATATTGGTCATACACGAGCCAATAAAGACTTCGTCAATTTTGGTATTGGCTATCTCTGAAAGTAACTTCACATCATCTGGGTCATTTGGACAAGCAAGGATTGGCTCTTTAATATCGTCAAGATTGATTTCAATGATTGCGGCGTATTCGGCGTTATCGTCAGCTGCTAATAATTCAGGTGCATCCAGCCACTTCTGCATCGCTTGAATACGACGCGCAATGGTCTTCTTATCTTCATAATCCATCTCAATCATTGATGACAATAGGGCAATGTTAGATTGCAAATATTCTGCCACAGGGGCTTTATTGAGTTTGATGGTGCAACCATTTGACGAGCGCTCCGCCGAAGCATCAGTAAGTTCAAAAGCTTGTTCAATTTTTAAATCGCCCAACCCTTCAATCTCTAAAATTCGACCTGAGAAAATATTCTTTTTATTGGTTTTTTCAACGGTCAATAAACCTTGTTGAATAGCGACATACGGAATGGCATTGACCAAATCTCTAAGCGTGATACCCTTTTGCATCGTGCCACTAAAACGCACCAAAACCGATTCAGGCATATCAAGTGGCAATACGCCAATTGATGCACCGAATGCTACCAAACCCGAGCCTGCTGGGAAGCTAATACCAATTGGGAAGCGCGTATGTGAATCACCACCTGTGCCTACCGTGTCAGGTAAAAGCATGCGATTTAGCCACGAATGAATAATACCATCGCCTGGTTTAAGCGTGACGCCACCACGAGAGCGCATAAAGTCAGGTAGGCTATGTTGTAATTCTAAATCAACAGGTTTTGGATAGGCAGCAGTATGGCAAAAACTTTGCATGACCAGATCAGCAGAGAAGCCTAGGCAGGCTAATTCTTTAAGTTCGTCACGCGTCATTGCACCCGTGGTATCCTGTGAGCCAACCGTTGTCATGCGGGGTTCACAATAAGTATCAGGGCGCACTCCTTCAACACCACAAGCCTTGCCAACAATCTTTTGTGCCAAAGTATAGCCTGCATCGCTGCTTGTTACATCTTCTGGGCGTAAGAAAATATCGCTAACACTCAAGTCTAAATCAAAGCGTGTTTTGTCGGTTAAGCCTCGTCCAATAATAAGCGGGATACGACCGCCTGCACGGACTTCATCAGGTATGGTATTTGGGGTAAGTTTAAAAGTAGAAATGGTTTCGCCATTGGTATTGACAATTTTCCCCTCGTAAGGATAGAGGGTAATTTCATCACCCATTTGCATTTTTGACACATCGCATTCAATCGGTAATGCACCTGAGTCTTGTGCGGTGTTAAAGAAAATTGGTGCAATATTGCCACCAAGTATCACGCCACCATTGTGTTTGTTTGGTACATAGTCAATATTATCTCCCATATGCCACAATACTGAGTTAATTGCAGATTTGCGTGAAGAGCCTGTGCCAACGACATCGCCAACAAAGGTAAGTGGCAAGCCTTTTTCTTTAAGTTGTGCAATGGTTTCAAGTGGGTTGTCCATTTTTTTGACCAGCATTGATTGGGCGTGTAGGGGAATATCAGGGCGTGACCACGCCTGCGTTGCTGGTGATAAATCATCAGTGTTGATTTCACCATCAACACGGAAAACTGTGAGTTTAATTTCTTTTGACAATTCGTTCTTGCTGGTAAACCAGTCGGCATTTGCCCAAGAATCAACTACCTGCTTGGCGAAGGTATTATTGGTTGATTTTTCTACTATTTCTTGGTGCGCTTCATAAATAAGTAGCGTTTTAGATAGTGCATCACAGGCGATTTGCGCAGTTGTGTCAATGTCTAATAACTCAATTAACGGTGCAATATTGTAACCACCCATCATCGTACCGAGTAAAAAAGTAGCTTGTTCTTGACTAATAGCATTGCAAGTTTGCTCATCTTTGGCAACGCTGGCTAAAAAACCTGCCTTTACATAAGCAGCCTCGTCCACACCAGGGGGTATGCAATGTGTCAATAAATCTAGGTAAAAATCATCGTCATTGCCATTAATTAGGCTTTCAACAACAGATTTTGTTTGCTGTGCAGTTAGTGCTAGTGGCGGTAAATTGTCTTTAGCGCGTTCATTAATGTGAGTTAAATAAGCTGTTTTCATCTGTGTCCTATAAAGTGATTTTATAAAGTGTATAATTTTAGCACATTTGACCTAACTAACTAAATTATGGAACTAAATGCTTTAACTGCTATATCCCCTGTTGATGGGCGCTATTTTGATAAAACCAACGCCTTAAGTGAGATTTTTAGTGAATTTGGGTTGATTAAATACCGTGTATTAATTGAAGTTAAATGGTTGCAAGCTATGGCGGACAATGATGGCATTACTGAAGTGGGCGCATTCAGCCAAGAGGCTGCTGATTTTTTAACCAATATTGCGAGTAATTTTTCATTAGCAAATGCACAAGCGGTTAAAGAAATTGAGCGCACTACTAATCATGATGTTAAGGCAGTTGAATATTTCTTAAAAGACAAAGTCAAAGACAATGCAGAACTCAATGCGGTGAGTGAATTCTTCCATTTTGCTTGTACTTCAGAAGATATTAATAATCTGTCACACGCTCTAATGCTGATTGATGGACGCAAGGTGTTGCTTAAACAAATGCAAAATATCTTGTCTTTAATCACGGATTTAGCAAAAGACAACGCTGCAATTCCGATGCTATCTAGAACACATGGCCAAACAGCATCGCCAACTACGGTTGGCAAGGAAATGGCAAACTTTGCTTATCGCTTAAAACGACAGATTAAGCACTTAGAAAGTGTCAAGGTGATGGGTAAATTTAATGGCGCTGTGGGTAATTTTAATGCACATATTTGCGCTTACCCAGATTTAGATTGGCAAAATATTTCACAAGCGTTTATTCAAGATTTAGGCGTGAATTATGCACCCTATACACCTCAGATTGAAACGCACGATTATATGGCAGAGTATTTTCATTCAATGAATCGCTTCAATACGATTCTGATTGATTTTTGTCGTGATATTTGGGGTTATATTTCACTGGGTTATTTCAAGCAAAAAACCATTGCAGGAGAAGTGGGTTCATCGACCATGCCACATAAAGTTAACCCGATTGATTTTGAAAATGGCGAAGGTAACTTAGGTATTGCTAATGCATTGAATACGCATTTGGCAGATAAGCTAGCAATCTCTCGCTGGCAAAGAGACCTCTCTGATTCAACGGTGCTTAGAAATCTTGGCGTGAGTTGCGCTCACTCGTTGGTAGCATATACTTCTATTGCCAAAGGTATCGGCAAGTTAAAAATTAACGAAGCAAAATTGTTAGAAGATTTAGACAGTTCGTGGGAAGTATTAGCAGAGCCAATTCAAACTGTGATGCGCCGTTACGGCATTGATAACCCGTATGAAAAACTTAAGAGTTTAACCCGTGGTAATACTATTGATGCAAAAGTACTGGCAGATTTTGTTAGAGATTTAGATATGCCGGAGGAAGCAAAACAAGCTTTGGCACAATTAACACCGATGACTTATACGGGTGATGCGCAAAAATTAGCACGCGATATTGAAAAACTGATATAATCCTTCGTCTTATGTCGCTTTGACATAAGTTTTTAATATTTTTTTAGGAGCAAAAAACCATGGTTAAAATTAGATTAGCTAGAGGTGGAGCCAAGAAAAAACCTTTTTATTCAATTGTAGCAACAGACTCTAGAAAGCGTAGAGACAGTGGTTATATTGAGAGACTTGGATACTTTAATCCAGTTGCTCGTGGACAAGAAGTTAGGCTTACCATTGAAGAAGATAAAATAGAATATTGGGCATCAAAAGGTGCGCAAATTTCTGAACGCGTTAAGCAACTTATCAAAGAATTTAAAGACCCTTCAATTCGTGAAAAGCGTGTTGCAGTGCAAGAAGCAAAAGCAGAAAAAGTGGCAACAGCCATTGCAACTAAACTAGTAGCGGAAGCAA
>NZ_CDSC02000251.1 GCF_001298715.1 Bathymodiolus azoricus thioautotrophic gill symbiont | reverse complement strand
TGATCTTAAACAAAAGTACCAAGGCAGATGCCTTGGTGTTAAGCAAATTAATCAGTTGATTAAAGAATTACAAAATATCTATCAGGATAATGGCTTTGTTACCAGTAAAGTCGGGTTTAGCGTTCCACAAACCAAACTTAAACAAGGCATCTTAGATATCAGTATTAAAATAGGCTTTATAGATTCACTCAACTTTAACGCACAAAATATTGATAATACTGCCTTTGTAAAACAGTTAATTTTTAGATGATTTGATTAATAAGCCCTTGAATGTCAATGACATCAGCAAGCGTATTGATCATGTTAATCGACTCAACTCTCATCATGCAAAACTAAACATTAAGCCCAGTAAAACACAATATCACTCCGAGGTTGTTATCAATGATAACAAACAAGATTATCAGCCATTTAGTGTTACTTTTGATAATTCAGGCTCAAAATCAACAGGTGTTGAGAAGATAAAGCTGAATGCTAATTGGGATGATTTTTTGATTCCGCTGTCCAAATGGACACTTAATTATGCTTTTCCAGCGCATGCAGAAGAAGATAAAAAAGATTCAAATGCCTATACTCTAGATGTGTCTTTTCCTTATAGGGATTATTTGTTTAATTACAACACAACAAAGTCTGATTACAATACCAATCGAATATTAACAACGGGTGATGCTTTCTATTCATTTGGCAACACCACAACCAAAAACTTTTATTTAACAAAATATCTAAACAAGAGCAATGAACAAAATAACAAAATCAAACTGGGGTTAAGTTTAAGTGACGAAGAAAGTTATTCGAAGTTACGAGGTACTGTTACTAAAAATGAAGTCGGATCTAGAAAACTCAGTGTTTTGTCTTTAGGGTATGAGCATAGTTTTCAGCTAAGTGATAAATCGACTCTGTATTTAAATCCAAGTATTAATAGAGGTGTTGATGCTTTTGATGCGCTAAATGATGACGAGTCTGGGATAGATGATGTTAAGGCACAATTTAGTTTACTTAAATTCTATGGTTATTATGC
>NZ_CDSC02000377.1 GCF_001298715.1 Bathymodiolus azoricus thioautotrophic gill symbiont | reverse complement strand
CATAATTGACCCTGTAAACCAGATTGTGTAAACCCTCATATCAAATACCCAAACTGGAACAACGTGGTGGAACCTGACAATTACCTACTGATTCGTGATGGTTTTGTGCCAATCAACATTAAATTTATTGATAGGGCAGATTACTACACCGCCTTTAATGAATTTAACGAATCAGGGAAAACCAAAATCATGGAAAGTATTATCGGCAAAGCACTCACCAATAGTTACCACAAACGCTTGGCATATTTAGAAGGCAAAAAGATTGTCTCTCTGGTAGATTACGCCAAAAAATACAAAATATCACACTCCAATCTTATCAACAAAGCCAAACGCCAAACCATTGAAGCTTTTTCAGAAAAAAGTAAATGGAAAATTGGCGATTAATGGTTTCTAGATAATAAAAACACCCTGCAAAGGCAGGGTGTTTTTATGGTAGATTAAGTATCTATATTTAGAAATTATAGAGCATACTAATTCCAATACTATCAACGTCATCATCTGCTTTTATACGGTCAAAATCAACACGATATTTTATTGTGTCATTAATTTTTCCATCAACACCAACACCATAAATAACATCAGTACCACTGATTTTACCGCTAAAATCTGTAGCACCAGCGATTGTGGTCAATACACCTGCATTATCATATTGAAATGCAGAATATTCACCTTTAAGATTCCAAGCGCTAACACCTAGTTTAACAAATGGCTCAAAACTATCTGACTGTGCAAAATAATACAGCCCAGACAAATCAATATTACGACCAGATAAGGTTGCAGATGAAGTAATCTTTGCATTATTAGTACCAGTACCCGTAAGCGTAGTGCCAGTCAGTCCTATTAAAGATTTAAATCCTGCAGTATCATTCAATTTACCCATCGCTGTCTCTAAAGCAGCGCCATTAGTGGCAGACATTGATAAGTCTGTTGTATCGCTAGAATAGTCTGTATATGAACCTTCTACTGCAAAATTTTTATTCAAACGCTTACCAAAGATTACTTTGTAATTATTTTTTTTGTAAGTCCCTTCATTAAATGTAATTCCTCTCTCAGAATAACTCGCACTTGCAGA
>NZ_CDSC02000261.1 GCF_001298715.1 Bathymodiolus azoricus thioautotrophic gill symbiont | reverse complement strand
TTTGTCTAGGGTTATTGTTAGTTTTATTGTTATAAATCAATGTTTTGTGTGGTTTTTAAGGGTTGACTAACTAACCGAGGCTTTACGGAAATATCACTTGAAGAATTACAACACTTTAATAAGGATTTTGCAGTGCATAGCCTTAAGGCGATTGGAAAGATTTAATTTTTCTTAGGTTTTTTGTTAGATTTATCACCCCAGAATCCTTTCTTATTTTTGGCTTTATTTTCAGCGGAATTACTGTTTTTTCCGTATCTTGGCTTGTTGCGACTCTTGTTCTTTTTTGGCTTTTTGTTTTTAGGTGGAAGGAGTTTTTTACCAGTTTCAGGCACATCATGACTAGGAATAAAATCATCTACCATAATACGATCAAGTTTTTTCTGAGTTAGGCGCTCAATGTCGAAAAGTTGTTTGGCTTCATCAGCACTTACCAATGATATAGCCTCACCTTTAGAACCTGCACGACCTGTTCTACCGATACGATGCACATAATCTTCAGGGACATTAGGTAAATCGAAATTTACCACATGTGGCAGCTCAACAATATCAATACCACGAGCAGCGATATCAGTGGCGACTAAAACATTTACTTTGCCTGCTTTGAAATCTGCCAAGGCACGCGTACGAGCACCTTGGGATTTATTGCCGTGGATGGCAGCTGCAGTGATGCCTTTTTTGCCGAGTTGGGTAGCAATACGATTAGCACTGTGCTTGGTACGACTAAATACTAAGACTTGATACCAGCTATGTTCTTGAATAAGATGCGTTAGTAAGGCTTGTTTTTTGGATTTGTCAACAGGGTGAATCCACTGTTTGACAGATTTTACGGTGGTGTTTCTTGGTGTTACTGAGATTTCTATAGGATCGTTAACTAAAGTTTTTGCTAATTTTCTGATTTCATCAGAAAAAGTGGCGGAGAACATTAGGGTTTGTCTATTTTTAGGTAGAATTTTTAAAATGCGTTTAATGTCGTGAATAAATCCCATGTCTAACATTCTATCGGCTTCATCAAAAACTAAGATTTCTAGCTGGTCAAACTTCACGGCATTTTGTGAATACAAATCTAATAATCTACCCGGTGTTGCCACCAAAATATCCACACCACCTCTGAGTTTTTGCATTTGTGGGTTAATTTTCACACCACCAAATACAACTGTTGACTTGAGGGCTAGTTGCTTACCATAATCAACAACGCTGGCGTTCACTTGTGCAGCGAGTTCGCGTGTTGGGGTTAAAATAAGTGTGCGGACTTGGTTAGATTTTGCGGGTGTGCCTTTTGATAAAATTTGCAAAATTGGCAAGGTAAAACCCGCAGTTTTTCCTGTGCCTGTTTGTGCAGCGGCCATAATGTCTTTGCCATCTAATACTACAGGAATAGCCTGCTCTTGAATTGGTGAGGGCTTGTCATAGCCTTTTTTGGTAACTGCTTCTAGGATAGAGTCTGATAGACCTAATTTGGAAAAACCCATGGGATTATGCGATTAAGATAAAGGCGAGTATTTTACGGCAGCCTGCTATCGCAAACTATAATAATCACATGAATAATAAAGTTATCAAAACACCCTGCTTGAACATTTGTAAATACAATAAGCAAAACTTCTGCGTAGGTTGCAAACGCAACAGCGATGAGATCACAAACTGGATGAGTTATTCAGGCGCAATGCGTGAGGCGATTATAAAAGATTTAGACAATCGAGAAATCGAAAATTTAGAAAGTTAGACTTCTGAGGGTGTGCGTGCCTTAATGCTTAACGCGTGCAACTCGCCACTGTCAATATTTGCGCGAACAGTCGCCAATACCATTTTTTGTCTGGCTAATAATGATAGCCCCTCAAAGATTGGTGAAACCACCAAGGTTGAACAATTACAACCATCACCTTCCATAGTGACGGTTGAATTCTCAATGCCTGCTTCAAGTTTTGCTTGGATTTCTTCTAATGTCATGCGCCAAATATCCCCTTAAGTGTAAAGAAAAATAGGATTGACATCAATGCACCTGCTGGCAATGTAATCAACCACGATAAAAATATTTTATTAATCACGCGGGTATTAAGTGCTGCCATGCCTCTTGCCAAACCAACACCTAAGACTGCACCCACCAATACTTGCGTAGTGGACACTGGTAAGCCTGTACCTGATGCAACCACCACTGTTGCAGCTGCTGCTAGGGTTGCAGCAAAACCACGCGAAGGTGTTAATTGAGTAATACCAGTACCAATTGTTGCAATTACCTTATGTCCATAAGTCACCAAACCAAATACGATACCAGCGCCGCCCACTAATAAGATGCTAACAGGCAACGCACTTTTAGAACCAATCAAACCACCGCTATCAATCACACCATAAATAGCAGCCAGTGGGCCAATCGCATTTGCCACATCGTTAGATCCGTGTGCGAATGCCATTGCCGCTGCCGTAATCAGCATCAATATACCAAAGACTCTTTCCATAGAGGTAAAGTGAAAATCAATATTTTCATCAACATCAAGATGAATGCGACGGACAAAGAATGTACCAATAACAGCAACCAACACGCCAAATCCAGTTGCCAACATATAACTTACACCTATCTCAAAATGCAAACCCACATGTTTCAATCCCTTGAAAATTGTCACTAAAGAAATCACAAAACCCACTAAAAACATATAAAACGGCACATACCTTTTGGCGTTATCAAATGGATTTTCAGTATCAATAATGAGTTTTTGTAAGCTCTTGAATAAAACAAAAGCAATACTACCTGCCAAGATTGGCGAGACAATCCAACTCATTGCAATTGTGCCAACTTTACCCCATGCAACGGCATCAACACCCACACCAACTGCGCCAAAACCAACGATAGCACCCACGATTGAGTGTGTTGTTGATACCGGCCAACCTAGAGAAGAGGCAATCATTAGCCAAAATCCTGCTGCCAACAATGATGCCAACATACCATAAACCAATAAATGCGGGTCATTGGTAAAAATACTGGCGTCTAAAATACCTTTACGAATGGTCGCTGTGACTTCGCCACCTGCCAATACCGCACCTGCGAACTCAAAAATAACAGCAATGATAATTGCTTGTTTAATGGTGATTGCACCTGATCCCACTGAGGTTCCCATTGCATTTGCAACATCATTTGCACCCACACCCCACGCCATAAATAAGCCAAAAACAATCGCTAGAACTAATAAGATATCGCCATAATTTGCAATGATTTCCATAATTAAACCTTATTTAGCGAGCAATACTTCTAGGCGAGAACCGACCTTTTGAGCAGCATCAGCTAACTCGCCTAACCATTCAACAGCGCGATAGTAAAACATGACATCTACTGGTGGCAAACCTTGTTCTAAAGGAAATAATTTAGCGCGGATTACATGTTGAATTTTATCTGACTCACTTTCAAGTTCATTGACATCTTCAATAATGGAGCTAACCACCTTGCGCTCACGGTTACCAAATGCGGTTTCTAATAATTCGTCTAGCTCATTAACGGCTTTAAGTGCTGCTGCTGAAGTTTTAATACAAACATCAGTAAGTTCAATCACATCATCAAAAATCTCATTTGGCAAAGTCATCTTGCGATTAATCATCAGACCTGAAACATCCTTAGTAATGTTGGCAATAGAATCTTGAATTAACAACAAATCTAATAAGTCACGACGAGAAAACGGCATCATAAAAGTTGAAGGCAGACTTAAACGCAATTTCTTTTTTAGTATATCGGCTTCGCCTTCCTTGTGTCCAATAGTGCCTCTAATTGCTTCCGCTTCCGTCCAGTTTTTTTCGTGAATAGCGACCATAAAACCTTTAAGCTCAGAAATACATGAATGCACGCTGGTCATATGCTGTTGTAATGGGCTAATCGGTGATTTTCCGAACAGTCCGTCAATGATACTTTTTGGCATGGTTTGGTTTATCCCTCTTTAAATTTATGATTACAGTCTGTGCTATCAATAATATGCATTTTCAACAAATAACCCTATATGTCAAGTTTTATTTTTTGATTTTTTTAACTGCCTACACAATGTTATAATTTACCACTTAACAATTTGCTAATTTTAACTTAATATGAATTTAAATTATCTTGACTTTGAACAACCAATTGCTGAATTAGAAGGCAAAATTGAAGCGCTTGAAAATATCAAGGACAAGGCTGATATTTCTCAAGAAATAAAAGCCTTAGAAAACAAAAGCATCTCACTAACAAAAAAGATTTTTGCCTCGCTTTCAGATTGGCAAATCGCACAATTAGCGCGCCACCCTAGTCGACTTTATACATTAGATTATGTTAATTCGGTCTTTGATGAATTCAGCGAACTTCATGGTGACCGAGCTTATGCAGATGACAGCGCAATTGTTGGCGGTATTGCTAAACTAGATGGCGCATCAGTCATGTTTATTGGTCAGCAAAAAGGTCGCACAACACAAGAAAAAATTAAACACAACTTTGGTATGCCGAAACCAGAAGGCTACCGTAAAGCCTTACGCTTAATGAAAATGGCAGAAAAATTCTCAATGCCAATTGTTACCTTTATTGACACTCCAGGGGCTTATCCCGGTATTGGCGCAGAAGAGCGTGGGCAGTCTGAGGCGATTGCCAGAAACTTATTCGAGATGTCAACCTTAGCAACCCCTATTATCTCTGTAGTGATTGGTGAGGGTGGTTCAGGTGGTGCGCTTGCA
Organism: Bathymodiolus azoricus thioautotrophic gill symbiont; assembly: GCF_001298715.1. GTDB lineage: Bacteria > Pseudomonadota > Gammaproteobacteria > PS1 > Pseudothioglobaceae > Thiodubiliella. Next base: position 1,522 of record NZ_CDSC02000261.1, on the reverse strand, counting down.
ATTGGTGTGGCTGATAAAATGATGATGTTTGAATATAGCATCTATTCAGTGATTTCACCTGAGGGTTGCGCCTCTATTCTTTACAAAGACGCCAGCAAGGCGAGTATAGCAGCAGAATCGCTTAAACTCACTAGTTCGCGCCTTAAAAATGAAGGCTTGATTGACAGTATTATCTCTGAACCACTTGGCGGTATTCATCGTGACCCCCAACAAGCAAAAATCTTATTAAGAGAAGCATTAAAACAGCAACTCAAAGAAATCAGCAATATAGATATTGAACAACTGGTTCAACAACGCGCGGAAAAACTCCTAAGTTTTGGAAGATTTCAAGAACAAGGATAACGCTCTAAAGGATAAGAAAATTGTCCTTGGATTAAGTGGCGGTATTGATTCGGTTGTTCTGCTACATTATTTACACACACACTATCCGAATAATCTGCGTGCTGTGCATTGCAATCACCACTTGTCTAAACATTGCAATGAGTGGGAGATGTTTTGCAAGGATTTATGCACTGCGCTAAACATTCCTTATACTAATATTGATATTCAGTTGTTAAAAATGTCAAATATAGAGGAAAATTCGCGTAAAAGTCGTTATCATTCACTATCTTCTAATTTAGAAAAAGACGAGATATTGTGTACCGCCCACCATCAAAACGATCAAGCAGAAACCTTGCTATTACAGCTATTTCGTGGCTGTGGCGTAGCTGGACTTGCTGCTATGCCGAAATCAAAACCTTTTGGCAAAGGCACACATTATCGCCCAATGCTCAATATTGGAAAATCTGCCATTCTTAAATATGCCAAAAATAATCATCTATCTTGGGTTGAAGATGACAGCAATATGGACAAAAACTTCCGTCGCAATTTTCTAAGACTGGATATTATTCCCAAACTGGAAACAGTTTATAAAAATCTAACACTCACTTTATTGCGTAGCGCAAAGCATCAATCTGAAGCCCTGCACCTAATACAAGATTTGGCAAAGATTGATATTAAAAAAAATCAAATTATAAGTGGCAACCAACTAGATGTTAAATGCCTTATGCAACTTGAACCCTATCGCATTAAAAACATCATGCGTTATCATTTGAGTGTGTTGAACTTCCTTGCACCATCCGATAAAATAATGCAACAAATGTTAGGCTTATTATCTGCCAAAGAAGACGCTAATCCTTTGGTGAACTGGGGTAATTTCGAGATGCGTCGTTATAAGAATAAACTCTACTTTATTGACACTCAAATGACAAAAAATAAAGAGAATTGCCCGTATCATGATGAATTTAAAAATACTGCTCATTTTTCTATTCGCTATCGAAATGAAGCTCAGCGTATTAAATTACCTGGCAAAACACATTCGCAATCACTCAAGAAAGTCTTGCAAGAAGCAGGTATTCCACCTTGGGAAAGAAATACATTAAAAATGTATTATATTGAGAACGAACTACGCGCAATGGAGCGCATCGGCTATATGCAAGACGATTAGCATTAACTTAGCCGTTAACCTGAGAGTTAACAATAA
>NZ_CDSC02000367.1 GCF_001298715.1 Bathymodiolus azoricus thioautotrophic gill symbiont | reverse complement strand
GTTTTATACTTTCTAGCTCATACAAAAATTATGAGTGGAATAATGATGATTAATATGGAAATATGGGTGATTGGATCGAGAAATCTGCTAAACAAAGAGAACAACGTAGGGAGGTTGTTCGAAACTTTGCTTTCGTTAGGATGATGAGCCTTGCAAGCAAAAAATAACAAATATTTAAAAAGTGTTCACATTGAATTTACAGTACCAGAATTTTAAACATCATCAGTGGTGGGTAAGCTGGTGCACCATGTGCTGACGAGTATAGACTTGAGAGGTTTGCCCTATCTCATTCCAATTGATGATGTTGTGAACATCGTCAAGCTCTGATAGAGATTTGTGTTCGATAACTAAGGCATTTGCAAGTGAGGATTGTTGGGTGTTTTTCCAAGACATTTTGTGTTGTTTTTAGGGTTGTTTTAGATGGGTGTTATTTTACCAGATTGGCGGCTTTTGGTTGATTTATGCAAAGGTCTCATTTAATTTAAAAAGTTTTTATGCACATAAATATCATCTAATCCTACAATTATTCCCCATAAAATATAGTCATTTTCACGCATCAGCTGCCTAATTTCTTCTATTTCCTGTATTGAATTCGCAAAGGTAGAAACTTCTATTGTTAAAACATTTATTCTTACTTTATTAAAATCAATGCCTTTTAATGCATTTAATTCATGTCCTTCTATATCTATAGACATATAATCTATATGGGTAATACCCTCCCTTTCAAAAATATCTTTTAGAGGCTTTACTTGGATGATGATATCTTGTGTTTCAAGATCCAGATTCTGTTTCCCTGTACTTTTAACAAAAGAGAGCATATTCTCCCAACCCGTTACATCTTTTACAACAGAAAAAGCAACCTCCTTTTCTTTATCTGAAACTCCAAATGAAAAAAACTTTGCCTTTCTGTGTTTTTCCCATAATGGTTTCATGCTTGGTAGCGGCTCAAATGCTAGTCCTTCCCAGCCTATTTCTTCAAAATACAGGGTATTATTTATATTCAATGGATGATTTCCACCCACATCACAAAAAACACCTTTTTTATTTTTAAAAAAATTGTTATAAACTATATAATCCTGATTGTGCTGAGAGTATAGTTTTATATGGTTATCATGAAATATTTTAGTGTTTGGATGCTCTTTTTTAAGCTTTCTTGCTACTATGCTTCGTTTCACTTTCCCTAATTTTGTATAGAAATTTGGAAAAATTTTTCTTGCTATTTTTTTAATCATTCTTTACCGCCAAAATCATTATTTTCAAGGTCGTATTTTACCATGCCTGATACTAACTCTTGGAATTGAGACTTTCCCCTAATCCAAAAATAGAAATTAAAAAAACGCACAAACCCCAACTGGTATAATGATTTCAACTAAAAAACCGCTTCACCCATTGGGTGAAAACACAAAAGACAACCACATCCCTTTTATACACAACCAAACCTTACTGCGTTTATGAAAATTTTAAACTACAAGCTGTCCTCTACCAACGAACTTTTAACCGCTCGCATTGAGTTTGTCTAACACC
>NZ_CDSC02000247.1 GCF_001298715.1 Bathymodiolus azoricus thioautotrophic gill symbiont | reverse complement strand
TAAACTCTAAGCCATTATCAGTTAATATATGCGTAATTGTAAAAGGATAAAAGTCCTTGCAATTATTAAGGAACTCAACGGCATTGATAGCGGTTTTATTCTCATAAATCTCAAAATAAAGCACCCTAGTAGCACGATCAATGGCAACAAACAAATATTGCTTCTTACCCGCTAGTTTTGGTAAATAGGTAACATCAATGTGTAAATATCCAGGCTCATATTCCTTAAATGTAGAGGCTTGTTGTTTCTTTTCTTGTGGCACTCGGTTAATGCCAAAACACACCAAAGTGCGATATACATCACTCCTATTGGCATTTGGCATGCAGGCAACAATACTATCAGTTAAGTCATCAAGTTCTAACCAAGTGAGGGTTCGTACTACTCGAATAATCTCACGCTCGGTCTCATTTAAAGCGTAGTGTATTGTCTTTGGTCTTGAGGTTTTGTCTTTAACAAAATCACGACTCTTCCATTTGGCAATGGTTTTAGTGCTAACACCAAAGCGGTGTGCTAAGGTAGTATTCGAAGCCTTAGCCCCGTGTATAATCGCTCTTGAATGTGCATTAGTATTCGCATTCATGTGGTAGAGTGTTATTTTAATGGGGTTACCCACTCAGGATTTGAAAGAACCAATTTATTCAACTAGTAAAGCCTTTGCCGCCCTTAAAGCCGATGGGTCAATCACGTCGTGGGGCTATGGGGGTACTGCACCCTCTGATAGTGGCTATACCAAGATTTATTCAACCATTAACGCCTTTGCCGCTCTTAAAGCCGATGGATCAATCACGGCGTGGGGTGGCAGTTTTGGAGGTACAGGTGCGCCCTCTGATAGTGGTTATATAAAGATTTATTCAACTCAGTATGCCTTTGTTGCCGTTAAAGTCGATGGATCAATCACGGCGTGGGGTGACTCACGCTTTGGAGGCGCTACACCTGCATCTATCACTACATCCGATTAAATATAGGTCAGTGTTAACTTAAAGTTTTTTAAAATTAACCGATTAAAATACTTAAGGGTGCTAAAAAAACCCTAGTGCGATTTATCCGCAAGAAATAAGGATTGGCAACAATAACCCTTTGGTCTAATTGATAAGACCCCCTGCATTAGAAAAATAATTAAAAATTGGTGGGAAATAATAACCATAAAATCGCTAAATTTTATAAAAAGTGGTATTTATAGACACAAAAAAGTATATTTTTACTGATTTAGTGAGTTTTTAAAACCCACATTTTAAGTTTTGAAAGTTAATGCAGGGGTCTTAAAGGGGCTTAAATGAGAATCACAATGGACTGTTAAGGCAATTCTTCCCCTAAGCGAATGGCTTTAGATAATGTGAGTGAGAAAGAAGCATTTAGGGCAATAGATTTAATGAATAATAGACTTAGGAAATGCTTGGGGTGCAAGACGACCCCATTTGAGGTCTTTGCCAAAATGACTGGCAAAGACTATTTTTTAAATGGAAGTGTTGTACTTATGGGTTGAATTCGTCCCAATATAA
>NZ_CDSC02000102.1 GCF_001298715.1 Bathymodiolus azoricus thioautotrophic gill symbiont | reverse complement strand
CTAAAAAAACGCACAAATCCCAGTTGGTATAATGGCTTCAATCAAAAACCGCTTCACCCATTGGGTGAAAACACAAAAGACAACCATGTCCCTTTTATACACAACCAAACCTTACTGCATTTATGAACATTTTAAACTACAAACTATCCTCTACTAATGTGCAATGGTCCAATCAACCTAGACACATTTCAAGCCACTTTTTTCAATTCAGCTCTATTCTATATTGAATTTTAATTAATATTTTAACATTGTTAAAACCTATGTTAATCTATATTCCTTTTCTTAACCTTTCTAGTAATTCAATATTGATATAAAAATTACTGTTTTTCACTTTGATATTTCGCAACACCCCTAATTTTTCAATTTCTTGTAGATGTTTTGATGCTGTTTGCCTTGTAATACTTAAATCTTCCACCAAAAAATCAATTTTAGTATAAGGATGACGAAATAATATTTCTATTAAATCTTTGCTATAAATTTTTGGCAATTTTTCTTTAATAATTTTTTGGTTTTACCCATTAAATTAGTAATATCATTAATTAAAAGCGTGGTTTGTGTGGCTGTCTGCTCCAGACCATTAAGCATATACAAAATCCAACCTTGCCAGTTATCTTTAGCGTCCACTTCTCGCAACAGTTGATAGTATTTTGCCTTGTTATTGATTATGTAACCACTTAGATACAATACGGGTAAATCTAGTAAATCATTAAGCATCAGATACAAGATATTGATAATCCTGCCTGTTCTGCCGTTGCCATCATAAAAAGGGTGGATAGCTTCAAATTGATAATGGATTATTGCCATATTTATAAGGCTGTCTAAATCGTTTTTTTCATTAATGTAGCTTTCAAGATTGTTAAATAATTTAATGATTTCTTGATAGTCTTGTGGTGGCTCGTAAATTACTTCACCCGTTTTATCATTTTTTAACTTAGTGCCTACTTGCGTTCTGATACCTGCATCATTATTCTCTAAAATACCTTGAATTTTGACAATATCATTAATCGATAAAATACCGTTGTTGATTAAATCCACCCCTTGCAATAAAGCACTTTGATAGCCTTTAACTTCCTTTGCCTCTTTAGTGGCACTTTTTAAGTCTAAATCTGCCTTATAAAGCTCATCATGGGTGGTGATAATGTTTTCAATCTCGCTACTGTCTTTTGCTTCTTGCAAGGTTAGGGCATTAATCAAAATAAAACGATTAGGTACGCTTTTTGCCGTTTCATTGAGAATTGCCAACGCTCTATTGGCACTAATGGATTTTTTTAAAATCTCTTTAGTTTCTAACTCTTGTTTAACTGGCAAAAATTCAAGCATTATCTATTAGATGTATTTTTAATAGATTGTATTTTAACTGTCCCAACTATCCATAAGTCAAAAAATAGAGGTTTTAGTTTTTGGTGGGTGGTTTTGGGGTGTTGTGCAGTGATCTCTTTTTAGGTTGTTTTGTGGGTTTTTATTTT
>NZ_CDSC02000246.1 GCF_001298715.1 Bathymodiolus azoricus thioautotrophic gill symbiont | reverse complement strand
GGGTTTTTAAGGGGCGACTAGTTATCGGTAAAGGACACAAAGGTGGCTTTGCCACCCTTGCTGAGCACAAGAGTAGGTTGTATCTTGCGTTGCCTATTGCCAACAAGAGCGCACAAGCAGCCAATGATGCGATTACGACATTACTAGCGCCAATCAAGCACTGGGTTAAAACCTTAGCGTTAAGGTAATTCTTCCCAAAGCAAATGGCTTTGGATAAAGTGAATGAAAAAGAAGTGTTTAAGGCAACGATTTAATGAATAATAGACCTAGGAAATGCTTGGGGTGTGAGACCCCGTTTGAGGTTTTTGCTGAGTTAACTGGTAAAGACTATTTTTTAAACTGAAGTGTTGCACTTATAGGTTGAATTCGCCTATTTTTGCATGTTTCACTCCTTTTTCTTGTCAGGTTAAAAGAGTAACTAATATACCTTTTGACCGACTAACGAGTGTTGCACTTATGATGTGAATTCAAGGGAGATAAATCATGAAAACAACTATTTTATTGGCAGGAATATTGCTTTACACAAATGTTGCTTTAGCCGAGGAAAGCGGTAAGCAATTATTCAATACACTATGCCTTAGGTGTCACACTACAAATCTGGGAAAAGGAATAATTAAAGTAGCTCCACCTGTATTTGCAGTAGTTAAGCATGTGAGGTCTGCGTACCCCCAAAGAGAAGACTTTGTACAACAAATTGTTGATTGGGTGGAATACCCTGATAAAGATGTATCTTTAATGCAAGGAGCAATAAAGAAATTTGGATTAATGCCTAAATTACCATATAAACCAGAGGAGGTTAAAAAAGTGGCTGAATTTCTTTACGATGAAAAAGCAACACCACCAACATGGTATAAAAAACATTATGAAGAAAAGCATGGGAAAAACAAGGTCCAATAGAGCCAGCCATATTTCATAGTAAAAGAAACTAACAAAACCATGTAGTTGACTTCGCTACGCTCAGTCACTGATGGCGATCGTTATGCGTAAAAGAAAGAAGGAGTCATGCTACCTGAAGAAATTAAGCATCTTGAGTTTATTCAAAATGTGATTACGAGAATGAACACAAATTCATTCCAAATAAAGGGTTGGTGCATAGTGATCGTATCAGCTCTATTGGCTATTTATGCTTCAACTAAAAACAATTACTTTTTTCTTGCCGCTGTATTCCCTGTCATCATATTTTGGTTTTTAGACGCTTATTACTTAAACCAAGAAAGGAAGTTTCAAGGTCTTTATAATGATGTGGCAGGGGTAACAGAGGAACCAAAAAG
>NZ_CDSC02000299.1 GCF_001298715.1 Bathymodiolus azoricus thioautotrophic gill symbiont | reverse complement strand
AGGGTAATCCTATTTCAAATTGATTATTTCTTAGCGTATAATTCCTTTCTTTTGGAGAGTTGGCCGAGTTGGCTGAAGGCGCGCCCCTGCTAAGGGCGTATAGGGTTTATCCCCTATCGAGGGTTCGAATCCCTCACTCTCCGCCATATTACTGCTTACGCTTCGTCTTTTTTTCCTTCTGAGTGCGTTGGATTCTTAAAAATACTCAATCACATAGATTTTATTATGTGCCTTCGTATTTCTAAAATTCGCCTTGCATAAGGAAAAAATACTTGCGTAAAACCTAACAAAATAAAAAAATTAGGTAAAATTTTTAAATTATTTCACATCAATCAAACCTATTATGACTGACACACCATTAATCATTGCTGGACAAACTTACAACTCCCGCTTATTGGTCGGCTCAGGAAAATACCAAGATTTAACAGAAACAAAACTGGCAACAGAGGTGGCAGAAGCCGACATTATCACCGTTGCCATTCGTCGAACCAATATCGGGCAGGATAACAACGAACCAAATTTATTAGAGGTTATCAGCCCTGATAAATACACTATTTTGCCCAACACCGCAGGTTGTTACAACGCCAAAGATGCGGTGCGCACTTGCCAATTAGCCCGCGAATTATTAGGTGGGCACAATCTAGTTAAATTAGAGGTACTAGGTAATGAAAAAACACTCTATCCTAATATTGTTGAAACTTTGTCTGCTGCACAAACCTTGGTTAATGATGGTTTTGATATTATGGTTTATACCAGTGATGACCCAATCGTTGCCAAAGAATTGGAAAACATTGGCTGTTGCGCTATTATGCCGCTTGCTTCACTCATCGGCTCAGGTCAGGGCATTGCCAACCCAGCAAATATCAAACTCATCAAACAACACGCTAATGTACCCGTACTGGTTGATGCAGGTATTGGTTGCGCCTCAGATGCCACCAAGGCGATGGAATTAGGTTGCGATGGCGTGCTCATGAACTCAGCCATTGCCCACGCTGCCAACCCAGTCCTAATGGCAAGTGCCATGAAACACGCTGTTATCGCAGGGCGTTCGTCTTTCCTTGCAGGCAGGATGATGAAAAAGGCTTATGCTTCAGCTTCATCCCCAATGGAAAATTTAATTTAATTAAAGACCTTTGCATAAAATAGAGATGATTGGAAAAAGCCAATTTTTGCCCAATTGGTGATTTCTTTAAACCTTGTCCTAGCAGAGCTAAGGCTGGGTTTACCCTCCTAGAGGACTACTGGGCGTCGCTGGAAAAATCGCCAAGTGGGTGAAAAGTGGGCTTATGATGATTATTCCTATTTATGCAAAGGTCTCTTGGAGTGCAAAACCCCGTTTGAGGTTTTTGCTGAGATGACTGGTAAAGACTATTTTTTTAAATGGGCGTATTGTACTTATAGATTGAATTCACCAAACTTTAATTCGTCAATGATCTATATTTAATTAGTCACCCCTTAAAAACCCATTCCAAACAAACCAAAACCCCCCATTTTTCCAACCATCC
>NZ_CDSC02000244.1 GCF_001298715.1 Bathymodiolus azoricus thioautotrophic gill symbiont | reverse complement strand
GATACTCATAGAGCATCCTTAGTATCTGTATTTTGGTGCATGAGTTGAGGGCATGCAAGATTCGGAAAAAGGTACTTTTTTAGTTCATGGCTTAAAAGCTATTATGAGAGATATTTGCTCTTGAAGCTGCACATCCGACACCACAAAGAAGAAGACGCACAACCCCTTATGAATTTACTAGAGACTTATCATCAAACATACACCTACGACACAGGTAACAACCTAACCCACCTCTCACACCAAGCAAACAGCAGCACATGGCAACAAACCCTCGCCATCCGTCCAAACAACAACCGCGGTACCGAAACCCAGCAATCCACTACCGACTTTGATGCCAACGGCAACTTGCTAGTCTTAAATAATATTGGTACTTTAAATTGGCACTACAACAACACCCTTAACCAACTCACTAAAGCAGACAAAAGTAACACCACAGAACACTATGTTTATGATTACCAAGGCAAGCGAGTCCGCACTGTGATTGAATCTAACAGCCAAGCACAAAGCCAAAGAGACTACCTACCTTCACTAGACATCTCAACCAACGAAGCAAAGCAACAAAGTAGTACCTTGCACATCGGCACCCACATTCTGAGTGAAAGCAACAAAGACAACACACAAAGTCCCAACCAAACTCGCTATCAACTCACCAGCCACCTACAATCCAACACCCTAGAGTTGAATGACAAAGCCCAAACCCTCAGCTACGAACACTACTACCCCTATGGTGGCACTGCCATCATTGCTGGCAAAGATAAAGCTCAAGTGCAACAAAAACGCTACCGTTACACAGGCAAAGAAAGAGACGACAGTAGTGGTTTGTCCTACTACGGTGCTAGGTATCTAGCCCCTTGGTTGGCAAGATGGATAAGCCCCGATTCAGCAGGTGCGGTTGATGGCTTGAATTTGTATGTTTATGTGGGGAATAATCCGCTTAAATATATCGATCCGACAGGAAATAATGAAATTGGCACGATAAGTCGTCATAAGTTTGTTGCTCATATTAATAAACGCTTAAAACATGGTAAGAAATTGAATCTTTGGATTGGAGAGAGCCACTCTTTAGAAAGTGGGGCTATCCTACTGTTAAAATTACTCACCAGTATCAATATTCACAATATTGTGTTAGAAAATTGCTCTGCTACACTAGGTCTGAGACCTCCTGAAAATATAAATTTTGTTGATCTTATGATCAATAATCGCTTTTTTTCCCCTAAAACATACCGGGCTTTCAGGCGTGCAAAAAAATTAACAAAAAATCACAATCTTTATTATCTTGGCTCAAATTGCTGGAAAAACACTTATTTGGATATACACCTGTTTGGACCAAGCAATAATTATATCGCGCTTGTTGGCAGTCGTCATATAGTAGACGAAATAGAAACAATGGGATACAACTATGATCTGCAGGCATATCCTGCATACAGGCATACAAATGAAGATGAGAATATAGCATTACTACCTCTAGACAGAGTTGAACATTTCCGAAAAGTTAAAAGAACAATGAAAGAAATCCAAGAATATGGTGTATGGGTAAAAGGCCGACGCGGAGTGAAAGGGAGTGCATTCTTGGTTTTGGGTAATAAAGCC
>NZ_CDSC02000011.1 GCF_001298715.1 Bathymodiolus azoricus thioautotrophic gill symbiont | reverse complement strand
TTTACATGTTATAATGCAAATCTATTATTAAAAGAGGTGCAATGAAAAAAACAATACTTATAGTGGTGGCTTTATTTTCTTTGAATGCAAATGCAGTCATTTATTTAGAATTTGAAAAATTAGAAGATGCAACTGGTTATGTCAAATCAGGCATTACCAAATGTATAGATGCCAGAGACTGTATGAGTAAGGTCAATTGGGCATGGAGAACAGGTAGAGCTGCTGATTGCGCTAGATTAACCATGTGGAGAAAAGACGGGGACGAAAAAGCTGTTAAGATATGGATAAGGGACTTTCGATCACCTTACTGGAAAGCCAAACAAGAGCAATTAATATGGGGATATGACGAAGAAGATTAGCCTAGATTTTTCACATGGATATTTGCACCCTGAGTATCCACGGCGACCGTTACTGGCATATCCTTAACTTCAAATTCATAAATAGCCTCCATACCCATTTCTGCAAAGGCTATTTTTTTGGCTTTTTTGATAGATTTAGAAATCAAATAAGCCGCACCACCAACAGCAATCAAATAACTGGCCTGATGTTTTTTAATGCTTTGTGTGGCTGCTGCACCTCGCTCGGCTTTTCCAATCATACCGAGTATGCCCGTCTCCTTTAACATCATATCGGTAAATTTATCCATGCGTGTAGCTGTAGTGGGTCCTGCAGGACCAATCACTTCATCACCCACTGCGTCTACTGGGCCAACATAATAAATAAATTTATTATTAAAATCTACGCCTTTTGGTAAGCCTTTACCACTGTCTAACATTTGCTTAAGTCGCTGATGCGCTGCATCTCTGCCAGTGACAAGTATGCCAGTAAGTAACAAGGTATCACCAATATTCCACTGGGTCATCTGCTGGCGAGTAAGTGTGCTTAAATCAACTTTTTTGTACTTAGAATAGTCCATTTCTAGATCAGGATAAACACTCATATCTACTTCCGGCAAAGTTGCTGCGCCCGATCCATCCATAGAAAAATGCAGATGACGCGTGGCAGCGCAATTTGGAATTATAGCAACCGCTTGAGAAGCAGCATGACTTGGATAGTCTTGAATTTTAACATCCAATACGGTAGTTAACCCCCCTAAACCTTGCGCACCAATACCAAGATTATTGATTTTTTCCATCAGCTCTAGGCGGAGTTTTTCAAGATTACTTGGATTTGGTTTTTGGGCAATATCTTGAATGTCAATTGATTCCATTAGGCTTGCTTTTGCCATCAGCATCGCTTTTTCAGCAGTACCGCCCACACCAATACCGATGACACCTGGTGGACACCAGCCTGCGCCCATTGTAGGGATCATTTTTAATACCCAATCAGTGACATTATCATCAGGTTGTAAGACGGCAAACTTTGCTTTATTTTCCGATCCACAACCTTTGGCTGCCACAATAAAATCTACCTTATTGCCTAATACGACTTTCATGTGGATGACTGCTGGTGTGTTGTCTTTAGTGTTGGTTCTACTAAAGAGTGGATCTTCAACAATTGAAGCACGCAAAGGGTTGTTCTCATTAGTAAAGGCTCGTCTAACGCCTTCATTAATCATATCTTCCAACGATAAATCAGCTGCCCACACAACATCCATACCCACTTCAACGAATACATTGACAATGCCTGTGTCTTGACACATTGGGCGTTGACCAATGGCAGACATTTTTGAATTAATTAAAATTTGCGCAATGGCATTTTTAGCCGACTGATTGGTTTCTTTCTCATACGCATTTACCATTGCCTGAATAAAATCAGGGCTATGGTAATAAGAAATATATTGCAGTGCGTTGGCAACGCTTTCAATGACATGCTTTTGCTGAATTTTCATACTAATGATTGCCTAAATTTATTAAGAAGTTATTGGCTATTTATAGTATTATATCTGCTATTTATTTTATCTAACATCTAAGCGGAGTTTTTATGTTTAATTTTTTCAAACCTTTGAGTCTTTCTATTGACCTTGGAACAGCAAATACACTCATTTTTATGGATGGTGAAATCGTATTAAACGAGCCATCTGTTGTTGCTATTCATCATGAAAGAGGCGCAACAGAAGCAACTGTTATTGCAGTGGGTCAAGACGCTAAGGATATGTTAGGCAGAACACCTAGTTCAATTGAGGCGATTCGTCCAATGAAGGATGGCGTTATTGCTGACTTTAAAATCACAGAAAAAATGTTGCAACACTTTATTCGTAAAGTCTCTCATGGTGGTTTTTTCTCACCGAGCCCTAAAGTGCTTATTTGTGTTCCTTGTGGTGCTACCCAAGTAGAGCGTCGCGCTATCAAAGAAAGTGCAATTGGTGCTGGTGCGCGTGATGTATATTTAATTGAAGAACCAATGGCAGCAGCACTTGGTGCAGGCATGGCAATTAAAGAAGCATCAGGCACAATGGTTGTTGATATTGGTGGTGGCACCACAGAAATTGCGATTATGTCACTCAATGGATTGGTTTATTCCGACTCTTTACGCATCGGTGGCGATGTACTTGATGACAATATCATTAAATTTGTGCGTAGAGAGTATGGCATTATTATCGGTGAATCTACCGCTGAGAAAATTAAAGAAGAACTGGGATCAGCCTTTGAAACAAATGTCATCAAGAAAATGGAATTTAAAGGTAGAGATATTGCTAAAGGCATTCCAGTAAGTTTTGAAGTGAGCAATACAAAAATCAGAGAAGCCATACAAGAACCATTACTTAGCATTGTTAGCGCAGTAAGAATTGCACTTGAGCAGACGCCGCCAGAGCTAAGTGCTGATATTTCAGAAAATGGCTTAGTATTAACAGGTGGTGGTGCGCTTTTAGAGGGTTTTGACAAACTCATCAGCAAAGAAACTAATTTACCAGTGCGTATCGCCGACAACCCTCTAACTTGTGTGGCTCGTGGTGGTGGCATTGTTCTAGATATGATCAGTCAACACGAGATAGGGTTTTTATCAGCAGAATAATTGTTCTTTAGGTATTTGAATATCTAAGTTATGCAAAAAATTTTAAGCCTTTTTATACCTGTTTTGATTGCGATTTTCCTACTCTTTTCAGATTATAAGTTTTCCTATTTAGACAGTTTAAAAAAATCCATTGCTACGCTCATATCGCCAATATATTTGGCAATCAACTTGCCGTCTCAACTCTATATTTGGATTAACGAGCAAGGCACAACAAAGCAAATCTTATTAAATCAAAACAAGCAACTCAGCGCTGAGTTAGTGCGCTTAAAAGTTGATTTACAAAACCATAATGCGCTACTATTAGAAAATCAAAAATTAAGTCAATTACTAAACTCTCGCTACAAACTTGACCAAGAAACATTTATATTAGCGCGTGTCAGCTCTATCAGTCAGTCACGATTAAAAAAACAAATTGCCATTAATAAAGGCAGTAGTGATGGCATAAAAATTGGTCAAGTTGTATTGGGTGCTGATGGCATACTTGGACAAGTGAGTCAAGTAACGCCATTATATTCAAGCGTGTTGCTAACCACTGACCCAACCCAACATATACCTGTTAAAAACGAGCGTAATGGTATCCGCGGTATCAGTAAGGGTGTGGCATCTCATCAAGGAAAGTTAATGGTACGCTTTATTCAACATGGGCTTGATATAAAAGTCGGGGATGTTTTTCTAAGTAGCGCTATCAGCTCAAAATTTCCAGCAGGATATCCAGTAGGTCGTGTAACTCATGTAGAAAAGAAGGTAAATGACCCATTTTTGACTATTGAATTAACACCATCTCAGTCCATTAAACAGTTAGAATTTGTTTTAATCAATAATACCCTTAAAAAATCTTAACTATGTTTAGCTATCAAAGACCTTATGTTTTTCTTATTAAAATCACGCTATTTGCACTGATTATTAGCATACTGCCCTTGCCTGAAATCGTTTTAAGTATTGCACCTTTTTGGCTCTTGTTGTTTTTTGCTTATTGGTTAACGAATTTCCCTGCTCAAGGGAAATTCTTTCTTGCCTTGCTACTAGGCGTGTTAATTGATGTGCTATACGGAGATATCTTAGGACAAAATGCTTTGGCACTTATCTTAAGTAGCGCTTTTATTAGCAATATAAAACAATCTCTTGTTGTTTCCAATATTACCACACAGCAAGTTTATATCTTTACTGCATCTAGCATCTATTTGGGGCTATTGCTATTGGTACATGGCCTATCAACCCAAGATTTTAGTTTTAATGCCTATTTACTATTCAAACCATTTTTAAGCGCACTACTATGGCCTGTGGTTCAATCACTACTCTCAAAGCTCAGACACTAACACAATATATTAAGATGATTTATGAATAAAATTAGCAATATCAAATTAGAAAATAGGATTTTTTCTAACAGAATGGTTTGGGCTCTGATTTTTATACTCCTTTTAACCTTGGTCTTGATATCAAGACTTTTCAATCTGCAAATTAGTCATTACGATTATTACACTGAAGAATCATTGGGTAATCAAATGCGTACCCTACCGATTACCTCAACGCGTGGGAAAATCTTTGACCGTTATGGAAAAATTATTGCCACCAATCAGCTTGCTTATAAACTTACATTGACCCCTGAAAAAACCAAAGATATCCCCGCAACATTACTGGCACTTAAAAAGTTTGGCTTAATTAATGATAAAAATATTGCCACTTTCGAAACAATCAAAAAGCACTATAAAAAATTCCATAACATTCCATTAAAGCACAAACTAAGTGAAAAGCAAGTAGCCAAATTTTTAGTGAGCAATCAATTTATTGGTATTGATATTGAGCCTTATTTCCATCGAGTCTATCCTAACAACGACTCTAGTGTGCATGTGACTGGTTATGTCTCCAGAATGAATAAAAAAGACAAAGCCTTTTATAATAAGAAAAATTATGCAGGTACTTCTTTTGTTGGCAAAACTGGCATTGAAAAACAATATGAAACCTTGCTACATGGAAAAAATGGCAAGAAACAAATCGAGCGCAATGCGACAGGCCGAGTCATTAACAGCAAAAATATTCAAGAACCAGAACAAGGTAGCGATTTGTATCTCAGTATTGATTTAGCATTACAGAAAAAAGCAGAGTCCTTACTCAAAGGTAAGCGTGGTTCAATTGTAGCGGTTGATACAACGAATGGAGAAGTCTTAGTCATGGTAAGTACGCCTATTTATAACCCCAATTGGTTTGTTAATGGCATCTCGCATAAAAATTACAACAAACTACAAACATCAAAAGACATTCCACAACTCAATCGTGCTATTCAAGGTCTCTACCCGCCAGGTTCAACTATTAAGCCCATGGTGGCATTGGCAGGGCTTGAGCAAGGTGTAATTACTGCACACAGTAAAGTTTACTGTCCAGGTTTTTTTAAACTGTCTAATGTGAAACGCAAATTTAACGATTGGAAGCGCAGTGGACATGGCGTGGTTGATGTTAAAGACTCCATTGCACAATCTTGTGATATTTTTTTTTATGATTTAGCTGACAAAATGGGTATTGATGATTTATATGATGGCTTAAAACCTTTTAATTTTGGCAAAATAACGGGTATTGATATTCCTGGAGAGCGTGGTGGCATCTTGCCTTCAAGGGCTTGGAAAAAAATCAATAAGGATGAGCCTTGGTATCGAGGCGAGACTCTAATTACAGGTATTGGGCAAGGCTTTATGACCACTAGCCCACTACAACTGGCTGTTGCCACAGCAGCTTTGGCCAACAAAGGTGTGATTATTCAACCTAAATTACTCAAAAGCACACAGGCCCCAGGAGATAGTATTAAAAATACAGCTAAAAGCCCTCAAAAACAAATCCCCATTAAAGACATTCATAATTGGGAAGATGTAATTGAAGGCATGAGGCAAACAATCTATGCACCCCAAGGCACAGGCAGAAGACTCAACAAGAATTTGAAGTACACCTTAGCAGGAAAAACAGGCACTGCCCAAGTATTTGGCTTGGATGCTGAAGAGCAATATATTGCAGCTAATTTAAAGGAGCACTTACGAGACCACGCATTATTCACTGGATTTGCACCTATTAAAAACCCAAAGATTGCGATTGCTGTCATTGTAGAAAATGCAGGTAGCGGTAGTACAAAAGCAGCGCCACTTGCCAAAGCAGTGCTAGATTTATATTTTGAGAGGCCTTTACATAAATAGAAGTAATCATCAGAAACCCACTTTTTACCCACTTGGCGATTTTTCCAGCGACACCCAACAGTCCTCTAGGAGGGTGAACCCAGCCTTAGCCCTGCTAGGACAAGGTTTAAATAAATCACCAATTGGGGGAAAATTGACTTTAGCCAATCATCCCTATTTATGCAAAGGTCTATTTTATAAGTGCAGTTTTTATCATCTGCTCATCAATTGGAAATGAAAATACCGCATCTACCCTATAACGCTGCTTTAATTGATCAAGTTGCGCTTGATTGATTTCATCATAAAGTGCAATAATCTTCACCTTGGGGGAGTGATTTTCAAGCGTGGCTAGCAACGATTCAATATTACTCACACGGTCACGAAATTCTGGATTATAACTAAACTCTGCTACCAAAATATCATATCGATTTTTCTTAGCTAATTGAACTGCCTTTCTTTGTGAGTCCTCAAAATCAACATCAAACCCCATACTTAAAAACAGTGGGGTAAAGTCATCAAAACCACCCTCATCAACAAAAAATAAAAGTTGTTTATTCATTTTGCATTTTATAAAACAATTGTTTGAATTCTGCAAAAACACCCTTCTCAATCGCTTCTCGCATACCTTTCATTAAATCTTGATAATAATAAAGATTGTGAATAGTGTTAAGTCGCGCCCCCAAAATCTCATTTTTACGCTGTAAATGATGCAAATAACTACGAGAATAATTCTGACAAGTATAGCAACCACAGCGTTTATCCAAGGGCTTAGTATCCAACTTGTATTGTGCGTTACGAATTTTCACAATACCACTGGAAGTGAATAAATAGCCATTGCGTGCGTTACGCGTAGGCATTACACAATCAAACATATCAATACCACGCTCAACCGCCTCTACCAAATCACTGGGTGTTCCTACCCCCATTAAATATCGGGGTTTATCATCTGGCAATTGCTCAGGTAGAAAATCCAAAACTTTCATCATTTCTTCTTTGGGCTCTCCCACGCTTAAACCACCAATCGCATAGCCGTCAAAGTCAATTTCAATCAACTTTTTAGCTGATTGTTGGCGCAAATCTTCATACATACCACCTTGAACAATGCCAAATAATGCATTTTCATTGCCTAACGCTTGATGTGCATCTTTTGAGCGTTGCGCCCAGCGCAACGACAACTGCATTGACTGCTCTGCTGTTACTTTATCAGCTGGATAAGGTGTGCATTCATCAAAAATCATGACAATATCTGAGCCTAGGTCGGACTGAATTTTTATCGATTCTTCTGGCCCCATAAAAATTTTGGCACCGTCTTTTGGTGAGCGAAAATCCACACCTGCTTCGCTAATTTTGCGCATATCACCCAAGCTAAACACCTGAAAACCGCCTGAATCTGTTAGGATTGGCCCTTGCCAATGCATAAAATCATGCAAATCACCATGTGCTTTAATTACATCTGTACCAGGGGTAATGGACAGATGAAAAGTATTGCCCAGAATAATTTGTGCACCAATCCCTTCAACTTCTTCAGGGGTCATCGCCTTCACTGTACCATAAGTGCCAACTGGCATAAATGCTGGTGTTTCAACCGTGCCTCTTGCAAATATCATTGTGCCACGACGGGCTTTATCGTTTGTATTTTTTAGTTTAAATTTCATCTGCATCCTTTGATTGTATCTGCCAAAGTTGCGCGTATATTCCATTCATAGATAATAATTCCTTATGTGTGCCACTCTCACTAATCACACCTTCACTGAGTACGATAATTTTATCAGCATCCACAATGGTAGAAAGACGATGTGCAATCACCAGTGTAGAAGTTTTTTTACTAAGGGTGTTGATAGCTTTTTGTACCATTTTTTCACTATAAGAATCCAACGCCGAAGTCGCCTCATCAAAAATCAAAATAGGCGGGTTTTTAAGCAAAACTCTAGCAATTGCCATGCGCTGCTTTTCACCCCCTGATAATTTAAGCCCGCGTTCCCCGACTAGGGTATCGTAACCCTGAGGCAACGCTTCAATAAATTTATCAATAAAAGCTGACTTCGCCGCTGCTTCTACCTCTTGTTGAGTTGCCCCCTGTTTTCCATAGGCAATATTGTAATAAATACTCTCGTTAAACATCACCGTATCTTGTGGCACAACACCAATAACTGATTGCACCGAGTGCTGATTAAGGGTTTTAATGTCTTGTTTATCAATTAAGATTTCGCCACTGTCCACATCATAAAACCGAAACAATAACTTAGCCAGTGTTGATTTTCCAGAGCCAGATTGCCCAACAATTGCTACTTTTTGTCCCGACTCAATTGAAAAACTCACCTTTTTTAATACCTTGTCTTTGCCTTCATAAGCAAAAGAAATGTGCTTAAACTCAACCTTGCCTTGAATTATGTTTAGCTTCGGTGCATCTTTAGGGCTACACACTTTTGCACGGCGCTCAAGTAAATCAAACATATTATTCATATCGATAAAATTATGCTTGATTTGTCGATAAACAATACCCAAAGACCCTAACGGTATAAACAACTGCAATAACAAAGCTTGAATCATAATCATATCACCAAGGCTCAGATTTTTATCTGCCACACCTTGCGCCGCTAAAATCAAAACAACGGTAACACCTACGGCAATAATTGCACCCTGAACAAAATTAAGTGCTGTCATTGAGGTAAAGCTTTTAGTAGCGACATTTTCCCAGCGACTCATCGTTTCATCATAACGATTCACCTCAAAATCCTTGCGATTAAAATACTTGACCGTTTCATAGTTAATTAAGCTGTCTACTGCATTGGTATTTGCCTCAGACTGCATATCGTTCATTTCATAACGATATTTCATCCGCCAAGTGGTGATTGCCAAAGTAAATGCTACATAAAATACCACGGTCAATAACGAAATTCCTGCAAAAAAACCATCGTAATTAACCCACAACAAACCAATCACCAGAATAATTTCAAAAAACGACGGCAAAATATTAAAAACAAAAATAGATAAGAGCGTGGAAACGCTTTGTGTGCCGCGGTCAATATCACGCGTAATACCGCCAATACGGCGATCCAAATGAAAAGACAAGTCTAAGGTGTGCAAGTGCTTAAAGACACCAAGTGCAATCAAATGCATAGCATGGTAGCGCACCCGTGCAAACACAGCGTCTCTGAGCTCGTTAAATAAAGAGCTACTCAGGCGTAACACACCATAAGCAAACAACAACCCCAAGGGCAACACCACCAACACATCGGGTTGGTCAAGTGCATCAACAATCCCCTTAAGTGCCACTGGCACAGCAACATTTGCCAACTTAGCAACAATCAAGAACAAGGTTGCTAAAATAACACGGGTGCGCATCTTTAACAAATAAGGCATTAACTTTCTTAAAACTTTAATGTCCCGAGTTTTAAAATCACTGGCTTTGGTTTGGCTGTTAAATCCTTGCATCTTTAAAACCTTTTATCGTTTACTGGATAGTCATCAGGCAAAATAGCGCCTTTTTTTAGCGCGATTTTTACCACTTCATTACTTTTAAACTGTGCAGGATTTTGCAATAATTCGCTTTGCCAAAAACTGTGCATTTCACACATTTGTGGATGCGTATGATTGCACCCCAATACATGTAAACTACACACGCCAACTCGCCAAGGCCCATCACCGGTAATCTCACCCTCAATCAAATGAATGCTATATTTTGGGTCTTTTTCCCAAAACAATTCAAAATACAAAATATCTTTTGGGTGTTGGAAAATCTCCTCAATCACCCGAGTTTCGCCATTCGGGTATTTAATATATAGCGGTGAACGCAGGGTAAATATTTTATTCATTTTTTTTCATCTCTTTAATTTTCAGTCGAAAATATATCCGCTAAAGATTCCCCTTGCACTAAAACTTTATCAGCCTCCAGTTTTGCCAAATCTGGCGGATACCCATAACGCATTAATATCTTCTTTACTGTCAATCTTAATTTTGCCCTTACATCGTCTCGTTTGCTCCAATCAACTGTTGCATTTTTTCGAATGACATCAACAATCGCACGAATCAATTCTTTCATTTTGTTATCATCTAAAAAACTGGTAGATTCATTTTCTTTTAAAACACTATAAAAAGCATATTCTTCAGAAGAAAGCCCAAGTTCTTCTGACTTATAATCTTCTAGGCGCATTTCTTTGGCTATTTCAGAAAGTTCTGCCAATACTTGTGCCGAATCAATTTGATTATTATGATAGCGTTTAACAACTGTTCCCAGCATTTCTGAAAACTTCTTTCCTTGTGCGATATTTTTTGTTTTCCGAATGCTTACTTCATCACTTAATAGTTTTTTGAGCAATTCAAAAGCAACATTCTCTTGTTGCATATTTTTTACTTCTAATAAAAACTCATCGGATAAAATACTTACCGATGGGCTTTTAATGCCTGCAGCTTCAAATATGTCAATGACTCCTTCACTTGAAAGGGCATTATCTATAATTTGTTTTATGGCGGTTTCTACTTCATAATCCGATTTTACGCCACTACCTGTAAACTTATTTATTCGTGCTTTTACGGCCTGAAAAAACGCAACTTCATCTTTTATTGCTTCTGCATCAGGGCTTGGAATTGACATTGCAAAAAGTTTTGATAAAAGTGTGACTTCTTTTAAGTAGTCGTTCTTTTAAGTTTTTCATCTGAAAGTATACAATTTTGAGCGCCTAA
>NZ_CDSC02000243.1 GCF_001298715.1 Bathymodiolus azoricus thioautotrophic gill symbiont | reverse complement strand
AAGTTGAAAAAAACTGCTAAGGGACAAAAAGTTATAGAACCATCCAAAAGAAATTCTGACACAATAGTTTTAGGAAAAACTAAAAATCCGAACTATGCGAATGTTGCTAAAGAAAATAACTATAGAAATTTTGACATTCCCAAAAAAATTTGGGACAGAATGACAGACTCTCAGAAATGGGGGGCTAATAAAAAGTTTCTAGACAGAGCTATTGCTAAAAATAATAAAATAAAATTATCTCATAATCCGAGAAACCCCAATATAAACACAGGATATTTTAAAAAAGAAATAGATTATTTGAAAAGTAAGGGTTTTAAAATAAGCACTGATGGTAAATTAATGATACCACCAAGTAAATAAAATGAATAACTTAAAACAACAAGATGAAAAATCTTTATATGAGGCTAATTATTTTATGAAAAAAATGCAAAGAATAGGATTTAAAGATTATCAATTAATTTATAACAAATTTGGTATTTCAAAAAAGAAAATCTTAAATGCTCATTTTGTAATTAAGATTGATAATTACTTTTCACTTAAGGTTTTAAAGCATTACAATAAGGCTTATTCAATGGAATTCTATCCTAATGATATGGATTATGAAAATACAAACTGGTTTATTGAAAGAGATGTGCCTATAGATTTTTACTGCGATGTTTTGTGTGAGTTGTATGATGATGTATATTTTGATATTGACTCTTTCTATCCTGATAATTTTGAAAATACCCAAACTTTTAAAACCTTTTATCTGTATTATTTTGATAAAAACAAACAAAAATGCTACGGTCTAAAAAATAATGCACCCCTTGAGTTTATTAAGGAAAAAAGCAACTTTATTCTTGATTTAATAATAAAAAAACGGGACGCTACTTTGTAATGGTCCAATCAACTTAGACACATTTCAAGACCCTGTAAACCAGATTGTGTAAAGTCCTCTCTAAAAAATCATAGCGCCAACCCGTTTACTCCGTTTTGGTTCCTCTTTCGATAAAATAACAACTCTTGCTATAACTATCCTTATATTTTAAATGAACGTATATTAAATAGTAAATAATATCCTATATATCATTGACTAAAATATATGAATTATTATATAATAATTCATATAAATAGGTTTATATTAAATTTAGGAGTTTTTGTATGAAAACAACTTTTTTAATGCTTCATTTTGATGTTTATTAAAATAGGACAAAACACAGTGCCTGGCTTAGACATTTAGGCAAAGACAACCAAGGTATTAAAGCTCTGCCT
>NZ_CDSC02000241.1 GCF_001298715.1 Bathymodiolus azoricus thioautotrophic gill symbiont | reverse complement strand
CAGCATATAGATACAACATACGTTGCCTCATTAATCGATTCACGCGTATCAATGGTAAATAAACTAGTCACCCCACTGAATCAAAATATCAACATATAACATTAACACATATTTTTCAAATGCACCAATTCTAAGTCGTGCAATAGCAAAAGGATCAAAAGGGTCATCTTCATACTGCTGGATGGCAGGGTTTCCATCGGTTAACAATTGCTTAATAGTTTGCAATGTGTGATTGCGAAAAGGTTGGAAATTCCAATAATGGTTAACTGGACTAAGTAAAAGATAATTGCTTAATATGTCTCTTATCATTAGCGTTTGCGCTTTACTTAACTTTAAAAAACTTAAGTCTTCATTGCCTTTGTAATTTTTATTAACATCACCATTTTTGTCAATATAAGGTTTGTCATCTAAGTTGGTATTTTGCAATGTCTTAAAGATAGTAGCTGACACAACTTCATTAATTTTTTTTGGTGCCTTATCGTGAAAGGTTGTTGGGGTTATGTGCTTGCGTTTTTTAGAAGGATTGAAAATATGCCCAAGCCAATCAATCGCCTCTTCAAATTTATTTTGATTACTTAGATTTTTAGCGATTAGAATAGGGGTATGGAAAAATAATTCCCAATAATACTGGGCGTAAGGTCCTTGCGCAAAATCAATTTGATCGTTTTTTAGGATACTAGGTAATTTAGCGCCTTTAGGAGGAATTAGGTCGGTGATTGTATTACCTTCAGTCATTGGAATTTGTTGATTTTCTAATGATAACACCTGATCAATGTTAGTCGTAGTAAATATTTTTTGTAGTTGTTTAAAGGCAGGTGTACCCATGCGAATAATATCATAATCTATCTCTCCGCAATCGTTTAGACTGTATTTAGTATTAGTTAATTCTGAAGGATAAGGAGTATTTTGAATATCAATTTTTGCATTGCAATTTATAATTTGAGCAAATATATTTTCAAACTCTCTGTCTGTTAGTTGAGCATTTTTGATCGCGCCAACAGATGCTAGATAAGTTTTAAATACTTGGAAACCTTGGTCAGCAACCATTGGATAACTAAGACAAAAATTGCCATCTATGAAATTTTTGACCCTTAAGGCTTGATAAACAGCATCAGATATCTTGTTTCTCTCAGCTATGTTTTTTCTATCTACCAAAGATTCAGCGAAAAAATTAGTACGAATATAAGGAGCGGAACACATAATGTTAAATATTTTTTGAACCGTTCCAAGATCCACTGTCAATTTTAGCTTGGTAGCGATATAGTCGCGTAAACCTTTCCAGGCATTAACTTTCATATCTTGTACGAATTTATCTGTATTTGCAAAGCCATAAGTTATACTGTCTAAAAGGGAATGAAAAGCCTTCTTAAAGCCACCAGAGCCATTAACAAAGGGCGTTACAATATAATTATCTACAACAAAAGCCGAAAACATTTTTCTTGCTACGCTGCTAGATAT
>NZ_CDSC02000089.1 GCF_001298715.1 Bathymodiolus azoricus thioautotrophic gill symbiont | reverse complement strand
TCTTAAGGCCCTGTGTTTGTTTACGAAATCCCCCATACATATGTGAAATTTCTTGTTTTCTCTTGTCTTCATCCAAAATTTCATTAAACACACTTGCATCTTGGTCTAGTTGCCGTGTATACCCTAGATGTCTTTTGCTAAAACGGTTATAATCATTGGTTATATCATCACGCCAACTACTAAGCGAAGGCACTTGATAGATGATACTGTTTCTACTTTTAAAAGAATTGTGCAGCTCCTCCATATCAGACGCTAAAAGTTTTAACATTGAAATCCAACTCAATATTTTTTCATTATCCTTTATGCTAGGCGTTTTAGGATTCTCTTGCTTGGGTGTTATTCCTTTCTCAATATCTGAGCGCACCAAGGTACTCGCATCACTTTGTATTTTTTCAACATTTGTTTCCAGAATGCTTTGCATTTTATCAAGCGTTGGAGAGGCAGGGGAAAGCATTTCCATACGCACTGCTATCTTATCTCTCAATTCTTTAATATCATTTATCACTTTTAATGACACTTTCATCTTGGTTATAAATTCAATAATTTCTTCTAAGCGAAAGATGTTTTGATAAAAACCGCCCTTGACTTTCTTTACTGTTTCTTGCATCATCTTAAATTTTTCCTGTTGCGCTTTAATAGAATCAAAATCTTCCTGTGGCATCAATATTCTTTGGATTTCTGCTATTGACGCTAGTGATTTTGCTTCCATTACTTTCTCCAATATGTTCATATCTGTCAATATCATTATGATGTTTGTTTCCGAACTGCGTATAAAGTTATCGTTAATCTCCATCACATCAACACCATGATCGTAAAGTTCTCTCATCTTTAATATGGATTCAGTAAATTTTATTGTGGCAAGATTTGTCAAAATATCCTCTGCACTGCCTTTGGTTGGATCAATTTCATGCAATTGATCGGCAAGTTCTAGTGCTTCAGCCTGAGCTTTTTTGTGCGTTAACCATTTCCCAATCACAAGCTGTTCTCGAGTATCTATGAATTCAGCAGATGTTGCTATAACTTTCATATTATGAATAGTTTTTTCATCAATATCTAATGATTGCACAATCTTAAGTTCAAGATCTTCTATCTCCTTGTTAATATCAATCTGTTTTGCACCCTCTTTTGTTTTGTAAGATCTCGTTTGTTTTGGTTTTGACTCACTTGGCTCAATGTTTAGAATCTTTGCTTCGTCGCGCATTAAATGTTTTTTTAGCCTGTTGCTTAAATCATCAGGTAGATCCACGAGTGTTTCAATGTCTTTCATTATAAACTCAACTGCTTTTTGTTTAGTTACTTGACTTTCCGCTCTTTTTCGTTTTTTCTCCTCTTCTTTCTTATTAAGAAGTTCTTGTATTACATTTGCCACGACAATATCCGTATGCTCTGCATTTGCAGTGCGCCCCAATTCCTCTTTGTGCTTGTGTGCTTTTCTTTCTTGGTCCCTTTCAGATGATTGCTTTAGTCTCTGTTTTTCCAATATAAACCCTTCTGATTGTTGCCTGTCGTTAGTTTTCCATTCAAATGAATTCCCCCATTCATTTGCCCTTTCCTCATGCTCTTTATCTTCTTTTTGTTGTTGCTTTTGATTCTCAGATTCCTTCTTTTGCCGAGCCTCAAATTGCGCTAAGTTTTTGTTATACCGATGTTCAAGACTGTCTTCAACTGGAATATCGCCCCCTGTTTTTTTTCTTAAAGATGAGGCAAGATTGTTGATGGCATTACAATCAGATCCTTTGCAATGTGTTATTTTAATTTTTTTCAAAATAGGGGTATCTACTGATCCCGCCCCTTGCTCAATAGGTGCTATCTTGGTCAAAATATCAGTCAATTTCTTAGCGTTTCTACCTTCTATCACTCTGGCACCGTTTTTTATAGTGCTACGCCCAATTATATTAACTTCATACTCACCCGTTAACTCTTTGATATTTCCTTCTACAGAATGTTGCATGCCCTCATCGTCCTCTTTAACAACATAAATTTTACTTGGGGCATTTGAATCTTGTTTTATTTGTTCAACCGTTCTCTTGCGTGTGGATACTACTTCTTCGTTACTGCCCATTTGAACAAGAACAATTTCTTTATTTGAGGTGGGAGACTCCTCTAAGGATGCTGTTGGGATCGTTTTGTTTGATTTCACTATGATGTTAAACTGTTCGCGTAATATGCTTTTGGATAACTTTAAGTGTTTTGCTATATTAATTAGATCAGCAAGGAGTACATTGATATGGGCTTTACCTATAAGGGGTCCTGCACTAAAAACTATTTTCTCTTGTGTGTCTGGATCGGTTAATACAGCCTTAGCATGAGATCCGCTGAATGCAATCTTTATATTATATCTGGATAAAAACCGTATAACAGCATCTGATTTTACTACGCTACGCCCTTGAAAAGTGTCATTCTCATAATCAACAATATCATCCAATTTGGCCTTTTCTTCTTTTTGTTTGTGTATTATGAGTTGTTCGGCTTTATCCATTTTTTGATTTAACCTAAACAATTCATCTGATGTTTTTTCCATGCCCTCTCTTAGTTCCCTTATTTTGTCCTTTATGCTACGCACGCCTTGTATTGCTCGGGCCTCTTCTAATGCTTGTTGTCGTATTTCATACTTTTTTGTTAGCACTGAGTGTTTTTCCTCTAAGTCTTTTACTCCTTGGGTCTTATCTAATACTACTTGGTATGCCGATTCTTGTTCATGTTCTGCTTGTTGTTTCTCTACTTGTTTTTGTTGTATTTTTTTATTAACTTGATCCAAGTTTTTATTTTCGTTATCAACTGTTGCTGTTATTTTTTGTAATTTCTCATTTGCTTCATTAAATTCTTTTTCTGTGCCTGCTGCATTTTGTCTGTCAATCTTTACTACATCTCGTGCCGCTTTAAGTTTGCTGGATAAAACTTCTAACTCATCTGCGCTTGCACCTGTGCTTGCTTTTTTTGTCGTTTTTTTATTTATCTTTGTTCTATGCAATCTGTTTAGTCTGCTTGCTTCTTTGTCTGATTTATCTTTTGCATTTTTCGCTGTTTCATTTGCACCTTGTTTTTGTTTCACTTCTTCTGCTACTTGTGCTTTCTCTTCTTCTGCTGCTTGGATTGTTTGTGTTAGATCGTTTGCCGTTTGTTTTAATTCTTGATATTCTTTATGGTTGTTTTGTATTTTTTTATTTGCCGCTTCTTCTTTCTCTTGTGCTTGTCTTAGTTCTTCTTGTACTGGTTCTAGTTCTTTTGTTATTTGCAATACTTCGTCTCTTGTGACTTTTTCTGCTAGTGTTTCTGGCTCTATATTGGCTAATGCCTGTTGTTCTTTTTCTTTAAGCTTTGTTAACTCATCCACTTGATCATCAAGTAATGCTTTTGAATCTTTGAATGCTTGTTCTAATACATCGGTATTGTTTTCAGGTGCCATGCCAGGTTCATCATCACCTACAATTTTTGGATTGCCACTCTTATCAACATTGACTCTGCCTTCGTAACCTACAACATCAAAAAGTTTGCCAAATAATGTTTGCACCTCCTGAGCCAAGCTTAATTGCCCATTGAGGCAACGACCGCTATAACAACTCAGTAAGAAGAGTTTGGCCGATTCTACTGTTTGTGGGAGGAATTTCTTGATAATGCCTACTACCCCTTTACTATCGCGACCTTCTAATGTGTTGACGCCTTCTACTTGCTTGCCGTGCCCTATTACTTGGACTTTCAAATTGCCTGTTAAATCGCTTACTTGACCTTGGATAACCTCTAGTTTGCCGTTATTTTTTTTGATAACAACGACTTTTTCAGTGGCGTGCTGTTGGATTTGTTTGGTTGTTATTTTCTTTTGTATGTCGTTGGCGGTTTGATCGTTTGCCATTTGGATGATTAGGCTGGAATCGTATTTGGATTTTGGGTGGGTGAGGTTGTGGGGTGGAGTGAGGTCTTGTGTGTTTTGTTTTGTTGAGGAGGTGTTTTTGTATGTGTCAGGCTGTTGTTGGGGCTTTGTGTCTATTGGGGCTTTGTTGTCTTGTGAAAGTTCTTCATTAAGAACAGTTTTTTCTTGACGCTCAGAGTCAATATTGTTATAGCTTTTAATTTTTACAGATTCGTTATTTAATGCTTTCTTAAAATCTTCAGCTAGGTTTGCACCCCAAGTGCCAGAAGTGGTACCACAGCAATTCAATAGTAAGACATTGGCAAGTTTTGCATAGGGGTTATCTAGAATTAACGCTTCCAATGCTTTTAGACCTTGTGCTATCTGTTTGCCGTCTTTGCCTGCCAGTTTTTCAATGCCATGCTCATCTTTATACCCATGCCCTATGATTTGGACTTTGTATTCGCCTTTCACATTTTGGATGCTGCCTTGAAGGGTTACAGGATCTCCATTTTGGATTTTTTTAATGACGAGAACTGCCTCTTTGTTGTGTTTTTTGTGTAATTTTTCGACTTGTTTCTCTCTTATAATATCAGCAATTTTGTCGTCTGATTCTTGAATAACAATATGACTTTCGTATTTAGTGGGAGGATCTAGATCTAATAAAGATTTTGGCAGTAAACTGATTTTGTCTCCAAATAATTTTTCCATGGCAGTTTTTTGGCCGACAAACAAGGCTGGGTTCTTCATTGACTTGTCTTTGCTTTTGACCCATACTGCGTATTCAGGGGCGGCGTCTTTGTTTCCACGATCAAAAGCTCTATCATATTGAATTGATTGCTCTGGCACCAAAGCAATGCTCTTATCTGCATTGAAGTATTGATAAGCAGGATATGCGTTTGCGTTAAACGTTGGATATAACTTGTCGACCTTATGTGACAAGACATGCTTAGCCCCAACTAAAATAATTGTCTCACCCCCTCCATCTAATTGCATTTCTTTACGCTCTTGAACATGATCGTTCCAAGCATCTCTAGCAATAAGGAATGTGCCTTTACTGTTTATTAGCTTGTACATAGAGGAGCTCACTTCCGCTAATTCATCTATATTTTTTTTATCTAAATTTGGAAACATTGTCGAAAAAAAACCTCTTAACTCCTCTACATTATCAGTAAAACCGTAAACCTTACCATGTTTAGGTCTACTTGAGACATCTTCTAAAATAGTATTGAAAATCTCAATAACATCGATAAACACATCTATAAACAACTTTTTCCCTGATGCGTTATCATGAGTCTCGCCAATCCAAAGATCTTTTAACCATCCATTACGCATACCACTCCTTAGCTCACTTACTCCCTGATCCCAAGAAATTGTTTTAACTTTCTTCCGTAGTCTTTGTGGTATTCCAGAAGTGCTAGACTGTTGTTGGGGCTCTATATCTGTTGTTTTTTCTTGGTTGGATTCATTTTTCTCTTGCTTAGAGTTGGGGTTGCTAAGAGTGCCTTCCTCTTTAGGTGCATTTTCTTTGGTGCTATCATCAGTCTTAGCATTAATTTTGTTGTCATAGACTGCTTCTTGATTAGACTTGTTTTCGCTTTTCTTTTGCTTAGAGCTAAAACCCCCTAGAGCATCCTCTCCTTCAGGAACATTTTCTTTGATGCTACCATCAGTCCTAACATTAACCCTGCTGTTATAGCCTTCTACTTTTACATTATTCAATACTTGACTAATATCCTGTACTAGGCTTGTGCCTTTAGTGCCACAAGTGTCACCATCACAACTCAGTATTAAGACTTTGGTAAGTTGTGCTTGGGTATCGTGAATGGTGCTTGTTAATTGTTTTAGCTTTTCTGCTATTGTTTTGCCTGTTTTTTTATTTAGTTTTCTAACGCCATCTTCTTCGGTTCCGTGTCCTATTATTTGGACTTGATAATTGCCCTTGATATTTTCAATGTTGCCTTGAATTTTTAGGTGTTTTTTGTTTTTTGTTTCTTTGATAACGACGACATTTTCTGCACCGTGTTGTTTGTTTAATTTATTGACTAGGTTTTTGCTTGCATTATCGGTAATACTGTCATCTGTTTTTTGGATGATGACATGGCTTTCGGGTTTGATGGGGGTGTTTGTACCTACTTTATAGACCGCTACACTGCCATCTTTTTTGTTGAGTGTTTGGTTGTTTGGCTTGCTTGAGGATTTGTTTTGTAGTGCCTCAAGGGTGCCGGCTTGTTGTTGAGACTTTGTGTCTTCTGACGAGGCTCCTCTATTTGTTGTTTCTTTTTTATTGGACTCTTCTGACTTTAATAAACTTAGTGGGTCTTTTTTTTCTAGTGTTTTTGATTGTTCTTCTGATTTGTTTATTGATTTTGCCTTTGTTTGCTGAGAAGTGGTTGTTGGTAATTTTTGTGATTGTTTGCTAGCGTGGATAGGAGAAGAGGAGGGTTCTTGCTCCGTTGTCATTTTTTGTTGCGAGGAAGCAGGGGTTTTAAGTGATTCTTCTGTTTTTTCCTCATCACTTTTAATTGAAATATCTTTCGACTGTAGTGATTCTGTGTCAGTTGGTGGACCTCTTTGGCTTGTTGCCTTTGGCTTGTTTCCTTTATTAGAAGTGTCGATATTATCTTGTAATCTACTGTTGTTTTGTTGTGGCACTTGATCAGATGGCCTGTCGATAGTATTAATATCTTTTTTGTCGTCCCCTGTATTCTTGAGGGGTGTTTTTACTTGCTTAATTTTTGTCTCTTTATTACTTTCTGATCGAGTAGATGTTAATGCACCTACCCCTTCTATTTCTTTTGTTTGGTGTATCTCTTCTTCCTTTTTGTTTTGTAGCTTATTTTGCTTCTTATGTCTCAAGTCGGAGACTTTTGACTGTAATATTTCATGTTTGCCCATAGCGGCTTTTATGTTTTTATTTAATTTCAGAAAATTTTGTTGGAGGGTGTCTTCTTCGTAATTGACGATATTGTCTGCTTCTGCTTCTTTTGCTTTTTCTTCGTACACTGCATTGTGTTCATGTTGTCTTATTTGAGCGCCTATTTCACTCATGTTGTTGGATGCTTCTTCTAATTGTTGTCTTGTGTTTCGTATTTCTTCTCTGTCTTCTATGCCTTGTTCTTTTTGTGCTGTGCGTAAGGTGTCTTGTGCTATTTCGTTTTCTGCTGTTGCTGTGGCTTCTTGGGTTTTTAATTGGGTTACTGTTTGTGTTGCTTCTTCTAGGAGTTGGCTTGCTGAGCTTTGCTCTTGTTGTGTTTGTTGTCTGCTTGTGGTTTGTTGTTGTCTGTTTTGTTGGGCTTGTATGAGTGCTTTGTTTGCTGTTTCGATTGTTTTTTCTATTTCTTGTAGCTGTTGATTTTCTGTGGTGAGTGCGTCTGTTGTGTCTTTTACGATTCGTTTTTTTTCACTGTCTAGCCTGCGTGCTTCGTTGATTTTAGCGACTAGTATGTTTTTTGCTATTTGATCTTCTTCTTTGGTTGCCTTTTTGGCGGGTTTGTGTGATCGTTGTGTGTTTTGTAGTTTTTTTAGTGATTTTTCCGTGTCATTTTTTTCTTTTATTGCTGCTTTGTTTTCGGCTTGTTTTTGCTTGATTTCGTTGCTGGTTTTTGCTTGTTTCTCTTGTTCTTTTTGGATGACTTGTTTTGCGGTTTCTTCTGCTTGTGTTTCCTGTTTGATTGCTTGGTTGTTTGCTTGTATTTTTTTCTCTAATGTTACGACGGTTTGTTGTGCTTGTATTAAGTTATCTTGTGCTTGTTCGACTTCTTTTTTGATTTTAATAACTTCGGCGTTTGTGGCATTTGCTGCTTGTGTTTGTGGTTCTATATTATCCAATGCTTGATTTTGTGCCGTTATTATTTCTTCCATTTTGTCTGTTAGTTTTTCTAATTGTTGGTCTAATTCATCTGCTTTTTGTTTTAATGAATTGATATCACTGGGTGCCATACCGGGTCTATCATCAGTCACAATTTCTGGATTGCCGTCATTATCAACATTGACTCTGCCTTTGTAACCTACGACATCAACAAAATGTTCAAACCGTGCTTTCACTTCCTGAACCAAACTTAATTGCCCATTGAAGCAACTATCGCTATAGCAGCTCATTAAGAAGACTGTTATTAATTTTGCTGTTTGTGGGATGAATCTTTGGATAATCTCTACTACTTCACCACTATCAAGACCTTCTAATTTGTTGATGCCATCTACTTGCTCGCCGCGCCCTATTACTTGGACTTCTAAATTGCCTGTTAAATTTCTGGCTTGACCTTGGGTAATTGCTAATTTTCCTTTATTTTTTTTGACAACAACGACTTTGTCAGTGGTGTATTGTTTGTTTTGTTTGGCTGTTATTTTCTTTTGCATGTCGTTGGCGGTTTGATCGTTTGCTATTTGGACGATTAAACTGGAGTTGTGTTTAATTGCTGGGTTAACGCTATCATCCTGCTTTGTTGGGGGCTGTTCTTTTGGTTTACCACCTGATGCTTGATCGCCGTCTTTGTCGTTTGTTTTTTGTTGGATTTTTGTTTTCCTGTGAGTTTTTTGTAGATCTGAAGAGGCGCTGGCTTGTTTTTTTGCAGATCCGGATGTAAGGGGTCTAAATACCACACCAAGTGACTTCATGGTTCTCATATTAAGTTTCAACTCATCCTGTAATATTTTGATATAGACAGCTGCTATAAGTGTTCCTGAGTGCAAAGACATAGTGTAACTTGATTTTTTCCCGTCTACTATTCTGTAATAAACAGCATGTTTTCCGCCATATGACATTGGTATTTTTGCTCTTACCATTGCTTGCTTAAAAGTCTTAACCTTTATGTTATTATATTCTAACTTATATTTCTCAAAATCAACAGGTTGGTTCAACTCTTCTTCTTCAGCCAATATGTTTTCTTGTGCTTGTTGTTGTTTCTCAATCCACCCCTCATTGCGTTTTTTTATGTACTCCTGATCTTTTATTTTATATTGCTCCATAAGCGTTGCTCCCACATCTTCTCTTGTCGCTCTTGCTCTTTCTTCTTGTTCCTCTGTAGTTTCTAGTTGTTTTACTTTTAAAATTCTCTCTTCTTGTGCTAATCTTTCCCTCTCTTGTACTGATGCCTCCTCCTTTTGCGCTAATGCTTCCTTCACTCGTGCTGTTCTTTCCTCCTCTTGTTCTAAGATTTCTTCTTGCGCTAACACTTCCTCCTTTTGCGCTAATGCTTCCTTCTCTTGTGCTAATCTTTCTTCTTTTGCTGATCTTTCTTCATCTTGTGCTATTTTTTTACCCTCTTGTGCTAACCTTTTTTTCTCTTCTTTAAGATATTGCCGCGTTTGTTGTCGCGTTGCTACTGCTGCTTTGTTGCGTTCCTCTCTCTCAATTTTGTCTTGTAATATTCTTTCTTTAAGTATTTTTTTTCGTTCTAGGTCTCTTGGGCCGACGCCACGCTCTTCTGCTCTTTCTTGCCTGAATGCAACTGTCCGTTCAAGCAATTTTTTTACCCAAGAAATCACATCAAGGCGATTAGAAATATCGCTATCAGTGTTCAGAATCTGATCCTTATAAAGCTCTTTGGACGCAGAAGATATCCATATTTCCTCTAAAATCTTGTCTACCGCTGCTTCGGTATATTTTTCTTCGAATTCCGTAATAGCCAATCTTTTAAGGGCATCAAGTTGCATATCTTGTGCACTTAAATCTGGCAGAATGCCTTCTTTCTTAATATAATGTTGTGCAAACTCTGAATTGGCCTTTTCTATTGCCTCAAGCCTTTTTTCTTCTTCTGGTTTGCTCTTACGCTCTGGGAAAGAAAAACCTTCTACTGTTAACGGCTCTTTTAGAGATTCTTTTAACTCTTTAATTGTTTGAATACGCTCATATTGCTCTTGATCGGCATTTAGCTGTAGAATAACTGGTCGTTCTCTTTCTTGCTTGAGGATATTAGACGCTTCTTCTGTGTTTGATTTTGCTATTTCCTCATCGTATTTCTTGATTGTTTTTAGGGCTATGGCTTTATTCTTTTCAGCTGTAGAGATATCTTCTAACAGTTCGTCTATGGCTTCATTTTCTTCTTGCCTCATGATTGCTTGTTGTGCTACTTCACGCAAAGTATTGTTGTCATGGTCTGTATTTTGTGCTTCTTTATTGGCTGTAATGCTTTGGAAGTCTTTTTCTAAGTCGTCCATTTTTTTATTTTGTTTTGTTAACACTGATTCTTTATTTTTTATTTGATTTGTTTTTTCCTCTATTTCCTCTATTGCTAACTTCCTCACTCCACGGGTTGCAGTATCTATGAGATCAGATATGAATTTGATACCCAGCTCCATATCTTCCTTTGATGCTAACTTTCTTTGCTCTTTTTTTAGCATGTCTTTCAAGTTGTTTAACATCCTTTGTGACCTACCTTTTAGTCTGCGTAGCATGTTTTCTTCATGTAATATATCTCTTTCTAATTTCTTAACCTTATTTGATCGACCCTTAGTGGGTGCACGAAGATATACCTTTGAGAGTGCGTTCTTTTTGTCCGTCCATTTTTTTACTTCTTCTTCTCTATACTTTTTTGTTTCCTCAAACAAGATTTTTATCAATTCATCGTTTACATGTGTTCTTTGTGCATCCATCATTTGTATTAACAAATTTTCTTTCATCAATGCTTGTCTCTTTTGCTCTATAGCCTCCATTTCTTTTTCTAGAGCGTGCAATGTTTCTTTTAATTTTTCTTTATTTGTTTTATCTGATTCCGCTGACAATCCTTGCGTTTGCTTTTCTTCTTTTTTTATATCTTCACGCACTTTTTCTAACTTCTTTTGGGTATTTTCTGCCTCTTTATGTATAGCTCCTCTAAGTTGTACTCTTTTGATCATTAATTCATTGAATTTATCTGACAACTGTTGATCCAAAGTGATTACTTTTTCTGTATTTACTATTTCTGTTTCCCTTTGTACAGCTATTTTTTGCGCTGTTTTTTGTCTCAGTATGTCTTGTTGAGCAAAATAATTTCGACTTTTTCCCGATGCTTCAAATTCTTTAGCTGCATCCAACATCTTTATATTTATGTCAGTATCAAGCATGTCTTCATCTATTTTGCTTAGTGTTTCAATACTTTTATAAAGCAAACGATGATCCTCTAGCCGCTTACTTCTTGTTTTTTCCAACTCGGCTTCTAAAAGCCTTAACGCTTTCCTATCCTCTACCTGCTCATTTCTTATTTTCTCTTCTTCA
>NZ_CDSC02000063.1 GCF_001298715.1 Bathymodiolus azoricus thioautotrophic gill symbiont | reverse complement strand
GTACAAACTGCCTTTATTTTTTCGACAACTATAGCTATCATTAATAAAGCACTTTTCAATATCGCCATAAATTGCCCGATAGATTAGATGATGCACCACTCTATCGGAAAAATCAGCAGCAAATATTTCACGCTTAACAGGTTTATTAACCATAAACACGACTGAGGGCTTAGGCTGGTAAGTTCGGTGATAAATTTGCTCAGCTAATTCTATTAATTTAACGTCATAATCGAGCTCAAACTCTAATTGATTTTGAGTATTACGCTTGTGCTTTCGCGCATCATAATAAGCCAAATGCAATTGATGGGTTAAATTATTAAAATCAGTGTCATTAATCATGTCTAGCTATTTAATAACCATTTCAGGCTAAAGCCATGAAATGGTAAAGTGACAAAAGTGTACAAATGAATCAAAGTGTCGCGTTGCACTTAATCCATAATGCAACGAACACTAGAGCCCTTGGCACGATCATCGCTGTCGAAGTGCGCATTGCCACTATCGACGAAAAAATGGCGACCATCCGTGCCACCAGCAGACCGACTCCACAAGGAGGCGATAGTGCTAATAGTGTTAAGCGCGCCATTCGCACGATAGCGGTAGCCAGCACCTGGGATTTTGAGGAAGCTAGAGAAGGCTGTGGCACTGTTAGTAATGGCTGTAGTGGCATTAATGGTATCAGCCTTTAATTCTGTTTCGGTCGGCACACTAAAGCCTGCTGGACAAATGTCATTCGTTCCTGCATTTATCCAAGCACTGGTTCTACTACTGCCAGTACTGTCTGCAGTCGTCCAATCATAAGGTGTGGCGTTAGTAGTAACAAAGGTGTTTGTTCCCGGAGTGATGGTGGTTGCCATCGTTGTTGTTGTGCCTGAAGTGCGCGATTCGTGTCCGTCTGTTGCCCTACCCCATTGGTACAAGTCACCATAAGCAGCACTGTCTGTTCCTGAAGTTGCCACTTGGGTTGCACCTAGGTTTCTATCTAGCCAAACTCTGCCTGTGTTAGGTGAGGTAACTAGTGCGTAAGTGAGCCCACGAAACAAACCGCCTGTAAATGCTGATATACCACCTGCGCTATTTTCTTTTTCAATCATTATTTTATTAGTACGCTCTACCCAAGCAAACTCGCCTAGGTCCACCTTACTGCTGGCTTTAAAGACTTTGTCGGAAATTTTAAAGTTGGTGATTTTTTGCTTATCACCCAACGGCAGTTTTACAGTGAGCCTGCCATAGCTTGTGGCATTCATGGTATTGTTGTTTTCTTGACCGAGCTCAAAACTCACTGAAGGAGTAAGCTCAATCTCTACCCCTAAGATATTACCCTTGATATTGGCACCTGCTTTAGCATCCCAATGATAATAAGTGCCTTTGATTTTAGCCCAAGGCAGGTAAGGGGCTTGACCGCTGAGCTTGACATCATAACCTGCTAAGGCTTCTTCTACACCGTTAACGGTTTTTTTGTCTGAGAGTGGGTGATATTTATTGATATTAGCACTAAAGTTAGAACGCTGGTATTCCAAACCAAGACTCAAGCGCTTGTGCTTAGACTGGGTCTCATAGTCAGTAAAAAGGTTAACCCCTGCGATAG
>NZ_CDSC02000002.1 GCF_001298715.1 Bathymodiolus azoricus thioautotrophic gill symbiont | reverse complement strand
GGGGGTGCATACGCCACTGGTTACAATCTAGCGCTTGGAAAACCTGCCACAGAATCCAGCACATATACATACTCCATTCCCGTTGCTGCTGGCTATGCAGTGGATGGTAACACTGATGGCGAATTCTTAAATGGCAGCACAACTCACACCAACATTGAACAAGGTGCTTGGTGGCAAGTTGATCTAGGCAGTAAGAAAAACATCAATGAAATCATTATCTACAACCGCATTGATTGCTGCGCAAATAGACTAAGCAACTACCAAGTTAGTATTTCTGATAAGGCAGACTTCAGTACCCACACCTATCAACAAGACTTCCATGTTGCGCCTAATCCTAAAACAAACATTAAATTAGACGCACCAGGCAAGCAAGGTCGCTATGTCAGAATCCAGTTGCTTGACAAGAACTATCTGTCTCTAGCAGAAGTTCAGGTTATAGGCGTTGATCTTTGAATAAAAAGGAATGAATAAAAATATGTCTTGAATTCGCACATTAAGTGCAATTATTTCTAAGCCATTAATAAGTCAACTACTTTCCTTGGAAATAACTCAATAACTCAATAGATTATGGGTTTTATAAATTGTATTGGGTTAATGTAGGAGTCTCTTATTGGTTGTTTTGTAGGTTTTTATTTTCAGCAGTCTCAATTTTTTAATGTTTATCTTCAACACATTTCTAATGCTAGAATGTTG
>NZ_CDSC02000240.1 GCF_001298715.1 Bathymodiolus azoricus thioautotrophic gill symbiont | reverse complement strand
GTTTTTATGTACCAACAGAGCACGCACAAATTGTTAAAAATTTGATGTTTGATGCGGGTGCAGGACAATTTGATAATTACAAACAATGTGCATGGCAAACTGTGGGTACTGGACAATTCAAACCAGTAAATAACGCCAGCCCTGCTATTGGGAAATTAAACAAGGTAGAGACCCTTGAAGAGCTCAAAGTTGAAATGCTGTGTGCAAAAGAGAATATTGAGCAAGTGGTGAAACATTCCCACCCTTACGAGCAAGTGGCATATTTTGTATTAAAAACAGAGGCATTATAATGTTTAAAAAAATATTTCATACCGCCTTACAAGGATTTTTTTGGATTCTACCCATTCTATTAATTGTTTTTATTGCAAATTGGTTATTTGAAAAAGCCGCAATATTAACACATATTTTATTTAGTAGAACGAATGCCAATACCGAAGAGTACCTTCTTTTGTGGGTAATGATAGGAATTATTATCATCGTATTAGCCCTATCAATTATTGGTAGTATTGCCACCACACGCCTCGCCTCTGCTTTTGATTTGTTCATTAAAAAAGTGCCATTTTATTCTACCATTAAAGATATTGTAGATATTTTTAATTCCTCAAAAAAAGGTAAAAATGAAGTTTTGGTCGTGGCAATTAAAGGTTTCACTCAATCGGGATACAACATTGGACTCATGTATTCCACCAAAGAAAGTATTATTAAAAACCATTACACAGTCACACTCTCAATGAGTCCAATTCCCAATGGTGGATTTATGTTTGAAGCTCATCAAGATGATATTTTGGTCATAGAAGGGGCAAAATTTAACGACAATCTTAATTATTTATTGTCAATGGGAACAAAGAGTATGACTGAAATTTTAAACCAAGATTCAAATAACAACTTAGTTTCCTTTACCCGATGGAAACAAAAACACGCATCAATCTAGTGTTTACTTTTTTGTCTAGCGTCTAAAAGTTAAAAACCCTACACCCAACACAACCAAACTAACGCCTAAAATTTTATGAATACCAAATGGCTCAGAAAGTATGAATACTGCCAGTATGATTGTAACGATAGGACCTAACATTCCCACAATGCTTGTTTGCAAAGGTGAAATCCTATGAATTGCCTCACTAATTAAGAAACTAGGGATAACAGTACTTACTGTCGCTAATAAAAACACCCAAAGCCATGCATTGTGACTAATTGACACCTGAGAGAAGTCAAACAATAAAAAATAAAAAAACAACACAAACATACTAGAGGCACTCATTGCAATTGCGGTAAACAAAACTGAGCCAATTCTACTAATAATTTTCTTACTAAATAACACATAAAATGCATAACTTAATGCTGAGAACAACACCAGTATCACACCAGATCCAATATCATTACTATCACTCAATAGCCTTTCTTGGCTAAACATAATCCACAATCCTAAATAAGTTGTAATTAATACAACAATGATGCGCTTAGTTAATAGTGTGGAAAAGAAAATTGCACCTAAAATCGCAATAAAAATAGGATAGGTAAACAAAGTCAATCTCTCCAACCCAGCAGAAATAGTTTCAAGACCTTTTAAATCCAATAAAGACGCCAAAAAATAACCGATAAAGCCCAGCCCAACAATACTAAATAGGGTTGTTTGAGTAAGTACCTTAGATTGGTCTTTTTTCCAAAAAATATAACTCAGTATGCCAAGGTAAATAGGTAGTGCAATTGCCATACGCAACATCAAAACAACATTGCTATTCAAGCCTTCAAAATAAGCTAACTTAATAAATATGGATTTTAAGGCAAATAAAAATGTACCCAAGAATGCCAATAACAAACCTAAAGAGAATTTTTGTTGGGTGTTATTCATAAGTTTTACGATTATAATAGGCTTTTTTTCACTAAAGACAGTCCAATGTTAAAAAAACTCGTTAAATTTCTAGAAAACAATTACCCTGATAGCAATATTGATGATTATTTAGACGCTAAATATATACAACTCAGTAATCCGCAATTAAAACAAATCTCTGACGCTCTTAATAGCGGTGAATTGAAAATCAAACCCGCATCAAGCTGCACTGCAGAAAAGTTTATTTTTCATTTTGGCAATACCGCTATCTTAGTACAAAAAGATGGCAACAACTATCAAGGCGAGTTTGCCTGGGAAACAGACTTCTTAGCAGTCCATTCAACCAGAAACAAAGGCAAGGGGTTTTATTTTATCGCATTTGAATTTGATAATAATTACCAAGTAACACTAAAAGAAACAGATAAACTATTAGAAGACCAAATCAGAAATGTTGAGCAAGACCAAGAATTTCTTGATAAAGCAATGCCTATCTTAAAGGGCTTTATGTCGGCTATAAGTGATTAAACACCTAACTTTGTTATTTTCTTAAGTTTTAATCCAGCCTTAAAGGTCGCTACTTTTCTTGCTGAAATTGTTACTGGCTCGCCTGTTTTTGGGTTTCTACCTGGGCGGGCTACTTTTTCTCTAATTATGAAATTACCAAAGCCAGATAATTTGACATCCTCACCCTTGGCAAGGGAGCCTTTAATCGTATCAAAAAAGTTATTTGTCATTGATAATGCTTGATTATGGGTAATGCCAATTTGCTCTACCAATAAATCAGCGATGTCTTTTTTAGTAATTGACATTATCTTAAAACAGCTGAGAACATATTTTTCATTAAATTTAACACTTCATCTATTTTAACACTAATTTCCTCATCACTTAAAGTTTTTTCAAGTGACTGATAAGTTAGATTAAATGCAACACTTTTTTTACCAGGTTCAATATTCTCACCAATATAAACATCAAATAAACGCACACCAACAAAATCAGATTGTTGCAGCGCTTCAATACTATCAATTAATTCAGCGACAGGGATTGCTTTATTTAACACCAAGGCAATATCACGCTGAACCTCTTGATACTGGGAAAAAGCCTCGTATTTGGCGACACTGCCTGACAAGACGGCACTTAGACTGATTTCAAACAAATAACACTTAGGCAATGATAATTCTTTAGCCACATTCGGTGCTAATGCACCAATCCAGCCTACCTGCTCTCCATTAAGCTCTATCTTGGCAGTTTGTCCTTTTTGCAAGGCTGGGTGTTCATCTTCTATGAATGTAGCAGCTGTAGCTGTTAATTTAAGCAATGACTCCAAGTCGGCCTTTGCATCAAAGAAATCTAATGGTGTTGTCTCACTTGCCCATTGTGCATTAAAACGATTACCAGAAACAATGCATGCTAATTTATTTGACTGTTTGTTTGCTTCAACGCCGTCAAAACACAATCCGATTTCAAAGAACCTTACATCACTGTGTCCGCGTCTTTGATTTGATTCAACACTTTGCAACAATCCTGACATAAGCGATGAACGCATCACTGACATATCTGCTGAAATTGGATTAGATAGGGTAACTTTATTAGCGTTAGCATCAACCAAGTTGTGATATTTTTCTGAGATAAAACTATAAGTAATGACTTCTTGATAGCCACGCGCCACCAAAGATTGCATGATATCGTACTTATCAATCTGATCTTCTGACGCAACATTGATATTTGCATCAAGTGATAACTTCTGCACAGGTAGTTTGTCATAACCGTACAATCTTGCTAATTCTTCAATTAAATCTGCTGGAAGTCGAATATCAAATCTAAAACTTGGCGGGATAACAGTCCAAGAATCTTTAGTTTTAGTGCTGATTTGAAAATCTAAACTGGTGAATTTTTCTTCAATCCATTTAGCATCTAATTCAAAACCTAACACCTTGTAAATCTTATCTTGTGTAATGGTAATCGGCGCTAATACTGGTAAAGATGACTCGTCAATACAAGTATTTATGGCACTTGCTTGACCACCGCAAATCTCAATAATTAATTGTGTCACTCGATCTATTGCCAGCTCAGTAATAGCAAAATCCACACCGCGCTCAAAGCGCAATGATGATTCAGTATGCAAACCATAATTTCTTGCCTTTCCTGCAATGGATACTGGCTCAAAAAATGCACTTTCTAATAAAATATCTGTGCTATCAGGCTGAGTGGCGCTATCCATACCGCCCATTACACCCGCAATCGCAAGCACTGATTTATCATCAACAATCACCAAAGTATCCTCTTTTAGCTCAACCGTGGCTTCATTTAGCAATTCAACTTTTTCGCCTAATTTGGCATTTCTAACTTCAATGTTGCCGTTGATTTTTGCCATATCAAAAGCATGCATTGGCTGACCCAGCTCCAATAAAACAAAGTTAGTAATATCAACCACCGGCGAATGGACTGCTTGACCAGAGCGCATGAGTTTATCAGCTATCCATCGTGGCGTTTTAAGTGTATTATCAATACCTGAAATGCTTCTAGTTAAATACTTAGGACAAGCAGTGGTGTTGTCAACACTAGACTTGACACTTGATGTGCCTTGCGCTGAAACACTAATACTAGGCATTTTAAATGGTAAGCCATAATTAGCGCTGACTTCACGCGCCACACCTAATATTGAGAAACAATCACCACGATTGGGCGTAATGTCTAACCCAATGATATTGTCATCTAAGCTCAAGTATTCTCTAATATTTTTACCAATTGGTGCATCAACATCCAACTCACTGATGCCGTCAGAATCTTCTGCCATACCTAATTCAGATTCTGAACAAATCATACCGAATGACTCAATACCGCGAAGTTTGGCTTTTTTGATTTTTAATCCATTTGGTAGTACAGCACCAACGGTAGCAACAATCACTTTTAAATCAGTACGAATATTGCTTGCACCGCAAATAATTTGTAGGTTGTTACTCTCACCAACATCTACCTGACACAGATTCAACTTGTCAGCATCGGGGTGTTTCTCACAAGATAGCACATAACCCACCACCACATTTTCAAAATATGGGGCAACTGGTGCAATGCCATCAACTTCCAAACCAGCCATTGTCAATTGCTCCGCCAGCACCTCATCACTAACAGTTGGACTAATCCATTCGCGCAACCATGTTGTTGAAATATTCATCTACCAATCACCCTATTTGAACTGTCGTAAAAAACGAATATCATTTTCAAAGAATAAGCGCAAATCATTCACACCATAACGCAACATTGTCAAACGCTCAACACCCATACCAAAAGCCAATCCAGTGTATTCTTCGCTATCAATCTTCACCGAATTTAAAACATTTGGATGAACAACCCCGCAACCCAACACTTCTAGCCAGCCTGTTTTTTTACAAACTCGACAACCCTCACCACCACAAATAACGCATTCAATGTCCGCTTCTGCAGATGGTTCAGTGAAGGGGAAATAGGAAGGACGAAAGCGCACTTTTAAATCTTGTTTTTCAAAAAATCCGCGCAGAAAATCAATCAACAAGCCTTTAAGTTGTGCAAAGTTTGCATCTTTATCAACAATCAAACCTTCCACCTGATGAAACATTGGCGTATGGGTAATATCTGAATCACAACGATATACCTTACCCGGTGCAATAATGCGCAGGGGTGGTTTTTGATTTTCCATAGTGCGAATTTGCACTGGCGAAGTGTGTGTTCTTAACACTGAACCTTCGTCAAAATAAAAAGTGTCATGCATAGCGCGCGCTGGATGATGCTCAGGAATATTAAGTGCAGTAAAGTTGTGAAAATCATCCTCAATCTCAGGCCCAATCTCTACTTCAAAACCATTTTTCACAAACAAAGATTGAATGCGCTTAAGCGTAATAGTAACAGGATGAAGTCCGCCCATTTCAACATTACGACCTGGCAGAGAGACATCTATTTTTTCACTCAATAGACGCTTTTCTAACGCAATTGTTTCTAAGTTATTTTTGCGCTGGGCTAACAAATCTTGCACAACGCCTTTGGCTTGGTTAATCACCCCACCCATTTTAGGGCGCTCCTGCGCACTCAACTGCCCAAGCCCTTTAAGAAGAGCTGTTAGCTCACCTTTCTTACCTAAAAGTGCAACCCTTAAATCTTCAAGTTCGCCTAAACTTTGTGCTTTTTCAATAGAGTCTTTTGCTCTGCTGAGAATATCATCTATCATTATGAATCAATTATTTGCGCGTTAAACGCGCTGTGCCATTACCATAAAGTATGTACACCTGATCACCAACTCTCAATCCTTGCTTAGATTTTTGTACAAAAGCTTTGATTGCGCCACTGCTTAATTTAACTAAAAATTCAAACCCAGTGTCACTCGTAGCATCTTCCTCAATTGCTCTGCCTGCCATCGCACCTAGCAAACCACCAATAATAGCACCTGCAACCTTATCGCTATCATCACTACCGACTGCACTAGCGCCAGCTACAGCGCCTAACGCTGTACCAATACCAGAACCCATGCCTTTAGAGTCTGATAATCGAACTTGCTTAATAGAAACAATACTGCCTTCTAACACGCTAGACAATCGACCAGTTTCAGTAGAAAAATAAGTGTTTGCACCCCTTTCATCTTGTGTAAAACGATTTGTTGAAGATTGACAAGATGTCAAAAATACAACTAATATCATTAAAATAATATTGTGTTTCATACACCCCCTTTTTTTTATTTAAAACTCCATTCTAGCATTATTTAGTCAAAGCTGCTTTCGCTTGGTCTGCAATTTTTGCAAATGCTGGTTTATCAAAAATTGCAATATCTGATAAAACTTTACGGTCAATTTCAATACCTGCTTTGCTCATGCCGTCAATCATTCTTGAATAACTCAAGCCATTATTGCGTGCTTCAGCGTTAATGCGCACAATCCAAAGTCTACGAAACTGACGACGCTTTTGACGACGATCACGGTATGCGTATTGTCCTGCCTTGATAACTGCTTGTTTAGCAACACGATAGACTTTTGACCTTGCGCCGTAGTAACCTTTAGCTTTCTTTAAAATTTTCTTATGTTTTGCGTGCGCTTGCACACCTCTTGATACTCTTGCCATTTTTTATACTCCTATTAATTAACTTTTAACTGCTTTAGTGTTTACCGAATAGTGTTAACTATAGGGTAACATTTTACGAACCATTGGAACATCAGCCTTCTCGACTGTGTCCGGTGCACGCAAACTACGCTTTCTAGAAGTACTTTTTTTGGTCAAGATGTGACGCAAGTGAGAGTGTTTACACTTATAACCGCCACTGGCAGTCTTTTTGAAGCGCTTTGCAGCGCCTCTATTGGTTTTTAACTTTGGCATAATTTTCTCCTTGTCCTTTGGACATATTTGTTATTCGTATAAATAACGTTATTAAAAATAAAGAGACAACAAAATTGGGTTGGATTAAACCCAATTTTTTATCTCTTTTTCGATTTGGGTGCCAGCATCATGCCTAGCTGACGACCCTCCATCTTTGCTTT
The DNA here is from genome assembly GCF_001298715.1 of Bathymodiolus azoricus thioautotrophic gill symbiont. Classification (GTDB taxonomy): domain Bacteria; phylum Pseudomonadota; class Gammaproteobacteria; order PS1; family Pseudothioglobaceae; genus Thiodubiliella. The sequence continues at coordinate 3,170 of NZ_CDSC02000240.1, read as the reverse complement.
TTGTTCTACATTAGCAAATTCTTCTGTGTCTTTTTCAATTCTATCTAACATTTTCATACCCAGTTCTTTGTGTTGCATCTCACGACCACGGAACCAAATACTCACTTTAACCTTGTCACCATTATCTAAAAACTTAACCAAATTTCTAAATTTAATTTGGTAATCGCCCTCTTCTGTACCAGGGCGGTATTTAATAGTTTTAACCGTTGTTTTCTTTTGTTTCTTCTTTTGGTCACTTAGCTGCTTCTTTTGCGCATACTGATATTTACCAAAATCCATCACCTTACAAACAGGTGGCTCAGCGTTTGGTGATACTTCAACTAAATCTAATCCAGCATCTTTTGCTATTTTTAGCGCTTCTATTGTACTTAATACACCAGCTTGCCCGCCTTTGCTATCAATCGTACGCACCTGAGGTGCCTTAATGTATTGATTGATGCGTATTCTGTTTGGTTTTTTAATAATTACTCCTGATTGATTAAATCTACAAACGCATCAATTGACATAGACCCAAGGTCTTCACCACCGCGTCTGCGCACTGAAACTTGTTTATTTTCCATTTCCCTGTCACCTATCACTAACAAATATGGGAAGCGTTGCATAGAATGTTCACGTATTTTAAAGCCTATCTTCTCATTTCGCAAGTCCGAAATCACTCTAAGCCCTTGTTTTTTTAATTTTTTCTCAACATCAGTAACAAAATCAGCTTGTTTTTCAGAAATATTTAAGATAACCGCTTGGATTGGCGCAAGCCACGATGGAAATGCACCTTCGTAGTGTTCAATCAAAATACCAATAAATCTTTCTAGAGAGCCGACAATAGCACGGTGCAACATAACGGGGGTTTGTTTAGAACCATCTTCAGCGATAAATTGTGCGTCCAAACGCTGCGGCATAGAAAAATCCACTTGCAATGTACCACATTGCCATTCACGCTCTAAACAATCTTTTAAAACAAATTCAATCTTAGGACCATAAAACGCACCCTCGCCTTCTTGCAACTTCCAAGCAATACCTTTAGCGTTTAGCGCCTGCTCCAATGCTGCTTCTGCACGGTCCCACACTTCATCTGAGCCAACACGCTTTTCAGGACGGGTAGAAAGTTTGATACCTACATTTTCAAAACCAAAATACTTATAAATTCTAAAAGTTAAGTCAATAAATGCTGACACTTCTGATTGAATTTGCTCGCTACTACAAAAAATATGCCCATCATCCTGCACAAAATTACGCACTCGCATAATGCCGTGCAAAGTACCTGAAGGCTCATTACGATGGCAAGAACCAAACTCTGCCAAACGCAATGGCAAATCACGATAAGACTTCAAGCCTTGATTATAAATCTGAATATGCGCAGGACAATTCATGGGTTTTACTGCATAGTCACGATTCTCACTTGATGTGGTAAACATCGCATCACCAAATTTATCCCAATGCCCTGATTTTTCCCAAAGACTTTTGTCGATCAATTGTGGTGTATGCACTTCTTTATAACCATTGTTTCTAAATACCAAACGCATATATTGTTCAACGATTTGATATAAAGTCCAGCCCTTCTCATGCCAAAACACCATACCTGGCGCTTCTTCTTGCATATGAAACAAATCTTGTGTTTTGCCGATCTTGCGATGGTCACGCTTTGAGGCTTCCTCTAAACGGTGTAAATAGCTTTCCAATTCTTCTTTATTGCGCCAAGCCGTGCCGTACACTCGTTGTAGCATTTCATTATTGCTGTCTCCTCGCCAATAAGCACCCGCCAATTTTATCAACTTAAAAGCTTTAAGTTTGGCGGTTGAAGGCACATGTGGCCCGCGACACAAATCAATGAAATCACCTTGCTGATAAAGTGACAAAGCTTGTTCGGCAGGAATAGAGGCAATAATTTCTGCCTTGTAATACTCACCCTTATCTTTGAAAAATTTAACCGCATTATCGCGTGACATTTCACTGCGCTCAATCTTGAGATTTTGCTTGACCAGCTTATTCATATTTTTTTCAATTTTGGCTAAATCACCTTCTGAAAAACCGTCTTTATACGCAAAATCATAGAAAAAACCATTGTCAATTACCGGCCCAATAGTTACTTGTGCCTCAGGATAAAGCATCTGTGTGGCCTGTGCCAACAAATGTGCAGTAGAATGGCGAATCACCTCAAGCCCTTCTTCATCCTTATCGGTGATAATAGATAAAGTACTGTTAGCTTCAATCACAAATGAAGCATCCACCAACTCGCCATTTACCTTACCAGCAAGAGTTGCCTTAGCTAAACCTGAACCGATTGACTTAGCAATATCAAAAACACTAACGCTCTGGTCAAAGGATTTTTCGCTACCATCTGGCAGGGTAATAATTGGCATGAACAAACTTTAAAAATAAAAAAGGAGTATTTTACCTTATTTATCTACACACTTGACTTCTGCGTGCAACGCTCAAAACAAATAAAATCATCCGCACCTTATAAATTTAAGATACGGATTGCCTATGGTTATCAATACTCTACGATATCTTTAAGGCAACGAATACTCAAATTTCCATCCTTTTTCATTTTAAAACCTAAAAAGTCTTGTACCTACGACACAAAAAAACAAAGAGTACGCAGACACTCTACGGAATGGCTACGTTAAGGGGCAATGTGCAAATAAATACCCTAAGGGCTTCTTGAGGCTAAAAATCCTCTCACCTTCTCAAAGTATCACGCCACCAACAATTGCATACCTTGTAGATTCGCATCATAAGTGCACAACTAAGTTCAACTAGCATTAGTATATTTTACTTGGTTTAGGTCAAGCAAAATACATTAAACCTTTGAATAAAATCAGAGGTTCGGCCAATCAAATTACTCCTCATAAATATAGAGAACACCAAAACCGATGGCACGATGATTGGCTTGGAACGACGCTTTATCGTCGTGGATGTACAAGATACGACCATTCGTTCCATCAGCAGACCGAACCCACAAGCGGGCATGGTCGCCAAGAGTTTCGAGTGCGACGAATTGATTATGGCGGTAGCCATTGAGTGGCATTTTAAGAAAGCTGGAGAAGGCTGTGGCAGCATCATCAACAGGAGTTGTGGTAATCATTGGCTAACTCTGTCTCAGTTGGAACACTAAATCCTGCTGGGAAAATGTCATTATCACCACCAGAGCCCCCTGCATTAACCCAATATAG
>NZ_CDSC02000140.1 GCF_001298715.1 Bathymodiolus azoricus thioautotrophic gill symbiont | reverse complement strand
CATGGTGGGACTCATACTCATCACCAAAATAGACCTTAGACGGCAATATTCTGGTGATTTCACTCAATGTTGTGTTGCCTTCTTTGACAAGCATCACAGCACTTGAATAAATATCTTTACTTTGATTTTTTAAAGCTTGAGTGTGTATTTTGTTGCTTGGTACATTGTCAATAATCATCTGCTGTAGCGCTCTGTCAATCACAAAAACTTCTGCCACTTGCATACGCCCCTTATAACCAGTGTGCGAACACTGTTCACAACCTATATCACTTTGTTTTGCAATCAAAGTCGTGCGAATATCAAAATAATTGGCATATTTAGCAAACAACACGTCGTCTTCAACTTTAATTTCAGTTGCACAGTGCCTACAAACTTTGCGAACAAGTCTAGGCATAATAATAATTGAGACTGTTTTTGCAATGGTGTCAAGTGCTACGGCAAAACTTGAATCGTTACTTGTACTTTTTAAGCGATCAATCACATCAAATGATTTATCAGCGTGAATTGTTGTTAGAATTGTATTGCCAACCTCTTTTGTTGCACACACATGGTGAGCTGTTTCTTTATCTCTAATTTCTGCGCAAAATACAACATCAGGGTCTGATCTCAATATCGCTTTCAACGCTTGTGAAAAACCAAGTTTTTCCTTAATTTGAATTTGTTGTGTATTGGGCAAGTCAACTTCAACAGGATCTTCAACTGACATAACGCTAATACCTTTGCGCTGATTGTGTATCTCAGCTAAGATCGCATAAGCCAATGTTGTCTTACCAGAGCCTGTTGGTCCAGCTATAAAAATACCTGCATTATTATGTTTACAAAATCCAGTGATTTCTTTTAGCTGTAAATCTCTTAGTCCTATCTGAGCTAAAGATCTGAATGAAGTAGAACCAATTAAACGAATGACATAATTCGGTATATGTTTACCTTTTTGCGTGCCGTTTTTAAACTTCACATGAAGTGGGTTAAGTTCTAGTCTTAAATTTATAGGTTTTTGCTTATCATTCAAAACATCAATTTTTTTAGTATCAGATTGGCGTTCTTGAATGGCATTGTATGTGCCAATATCAATATCAAACAATGTGTTAATCCCAGCGGCAACTGCTTGAAAGTCCAGATTGCTGACATCTGCTACTTTTGAATTAATTATCATGCCATCTAGTCTTAACTTAAAACAGATGTGTGATGCGTTTCTAGGTTGAATATGGATATCGCTTGCACCAAGTTTGACGGCTTCTGTGAAAATATCTTTTATAATTGTTTTGGCATCTATGGCGTTGCTAAGCGTATTTTCTGCATCAATAAACAATGGATTACCAGGCTCAATAAAACCAATGCCATTACCTAGTTTTTCACCCATTGAAGAATTACGGATTCTGAATGATTCCAAACTTGAAAAAGGATTGGTGCTAAATGCCAAATACTTAGCATCGCACTCAACAATCACATAAGAATCGTTTATCTCAATAATATCGGCATCGCTATAGTCTTCAAAAACCATCAAACCAACTGACTTTTTTAACGCTTTCTTTACCTCATCAACTTCTAAATTCTGCAATAAATGCGGAATAATCGTCTCATTGTCTGACAATAAAATCTCACTTAAACTGTCTGTTTTAATGGACAGTTCTCGTAGTTCTGGCTCTATTTTTTCCCAAATAATCATTAAT
>NZ_CDSC02000235.1 GCF_001298715.1 Bathymodiolus azoricus thioautotrophic gill symbiont | reverse complement strand
ATTAAAAAATATTTCAAAAAATCATAACAATAAAAGAGAGCCTATAAAGAAAGAATCTCGGGGTAGTGGAGAGTATCCGTATTATGGTGCACAAGGAATTGGAAGTTATATTGATAAATATATTTTTGATGGAGAATATTTATTAGTTGCAGAAGATGGAGAAAATTTAAGAAGCAGAAAGAATGATATAGCGTTTTCTGTTAATGGAAAATTTTGGGTTAATAACCATGCTCATATTTTAAGTTTTGATAATTTTAAAATAGAACAAATAGTAAGAAATTATTTAAATATTTTACCGATAAGGGCTATTTCTGGAGTTGCCCAGCCAAAACTGAGTAAAGAAAATCTAGACAATATTAGAATTCCTAAAATTTTATTCAATAATGATTTCCAGATCAAAATAGAAAAAATCGTTAAAGAGGCTCACCAAAAACAAGCCCAATCAAAACAACTCTATCAACAAGCAGAACAATTATTATTAGAAGAATTGGACTTGGTGGATTATCAGCCACAGCATCAATTATCGTTTAGCACCACTAAAAATGACATAGTGGCAGCACAGCGCTTTGATAGTGAATATTTTCAACCTAAATACTTTGATATTATTAACAAAATTGAAAATTATTTAGGTGGGTTTGATGAAATTAAAAACATTGTTAATTGGAAAAAAGGTATTGAAGTCGGTACAGATGCTTACACAAAAGCAGGTAAAAACTTTGTAAGAGTTTCAGATGTTTCAGTTAACGGCATAGAAGCAGAAAATAGAAAAATATCAATTGCATTATTTACTAAAATTAAAGATAAATTTCAGCCAAAAAAAGGCGATATTTTATTTAGCAAAGATGGCACAATTGGTATTAGTTATGTGTTGAAAAGTGATATTGATGGTATTATAAGCAGTGCTTTTTTAAGATTAGCTTTAAAAGATGGTTATCAAAATTTTGAAAAAGAATGCTTAACTTTAATTTTAAATTCTATTATTTGTAAATTGCAAATAGAACAACTATCAGGTGGTGCAATTATTGCCCACTTAAAACCATCTGATTTTGAAAAATTTAAAATCCCACTAATAAAATCCTCAATTCAGACCAAAATTTCTAACAAGATAACCCAAAGCCATCAATTGCGAGCAGAAAGTAAAGAATTACTAGAATGCGCAAAACTCAAAGTAGAACAAGAGATAGAAAAACCCTTGGTGGCAATCAACAACCTAAATCCAAGCAATCTGCCAAGTAAAAAACCGAATGATTAAATATAAAGTGAACGACCCTGTAAACCAAATTGTGTAAACCCTCATATTTTATAATCCCTAAAAAGAAGAAAAAACATGAGTAATATAAGGCGAATTCAACCCATAAGTGCAACACTTCCATTTAAAAAACTAGTCTTTGCCAGTCATCTTGGCAAAGACCTCAAATGGGGTCTTATACCCCAAGCATTTTCTAGGTCTATTATTCATT